>DASWNS010000001.1:0-5287 GCA_036399115.1 Pyrinomonadaceae bacterium
CGGCTGCGCGTGCGGCATCGGAAAGCCCGGCACAGAGACGCGCGCCCGCGCGCTCCAGTTGCGCGTAGACGGATTTGTCGCGCAGGCGGCGGAGCGTCGTGAGACCGGCCGTCATGGCGAGCGGGTTGCCGGAGAGCGTGCCCGCCTGATAGACGGCACCTGCGGGCGCGACGTGGCGCATGATGTCGCGGCTCGCGCCGTAAGCCCCGACGGGCAGCCCGCCGCCGATGATCTTGCCGAGCGTCGTGATGTCGGGCGCGATGCCGTACAACTCTTGCGCGCCGCCGCGTGCGAGACGAAAGCCGGTCATCACTTCGTCGAAGATGAGCAGCGCGCCGTGACGACTCGTGATCTCGCGCACCGTTTGCAGGTAGCCTTCATGCGGTGCGACGCAGCCCATGTTGCCGACGACGGGTTCGATGATCACTGCGGCGATGCTCGCGCCGTGAGCGTCGAAGACTTCGGCGAGCGCGCCGGGATCGTTGAAGGCGACTGTGAGCGTTTCCTGCGCGAGCGCGGGCGGGACGCCGGGGCTGTCGGGCAGTCCGAGCGTGGCGACGCCGGAGCCTGCGCGCACGAGCATCGAATCGCCGTGGCCGTGATAGCAGCCTTCAAACTTCAAGAGCTTCGTGCGACCCGTGACGCCGCGCGCCAGACGGATCGCAGACATCGTGGCCTCCGTGCCGCTATTGACCATGCGCACCATCTCGATTGACGGCACGGCAGCGATGATCTCTTCCGCCATCTCGATCTCAAGTTCGGTGGGCGCGCCGTAACTTGTGCCGCGTGTGAGCGCGTCCGTCAGGGCGGAGATGACTTCCGGGTCGGCGTGGCCGAGGATCATCGGACCCCATGAGCCGACATAGTCAATGTAGGTGCGCCCGTCTGCGTCGGTCATCGTCGCGCCGCGCGCTCGGCTGATGAAGCGGGGCGTGCCGCCGACGCCGCGAAAAGCGCGCACAGGGGAGTTGACGCCGCCCGGCATCAACTCGACGGCGCGTGCGAACAATTCCGCAGATTTATCTTCTCTCTCGCTGCTCATAGGTTTCATCGGATCAATCCTTATTCGTCTAAAAGTTCGGCGCACCGGAGGTCTTCGAAGGCAAGCCAGATTTTTTCGAGGTTCGATCACCAGACGCCGGGCTGCATCCCGCTCGACCATTGCCACAAGCCACTCGCCCGTGAGTTGTTCGATCTCCGTGATTGGCTCAGACATGTGCAGGCATCTTTGGCTAACCGTCTTCCGTGCGTCTGGTAAAGCCTGTGTTGGAACAGTTTCGATAATAGCCGATTCAGGCGGAGCGGCGCATTGCCCGCGAGAGTTCGCACGGTGCGCGGAGAGCGTCTCCCGGCGCGAGGGCGTGGTCCCGCCGACGACGCGCGCCTTCGCACGCAAGCTCACCGAACTCGGCGTCGAACATATTTATCGAGGAGTACAACGGCGACCACCGCAATCGCATGTGGGGACGCAGCGGCAGACTCTACACGGAAGTCCTGCCCTACTTCTGGCTCCTGCTCGATCCCGCAGAACGCTAAACCGGAGAGGCTGAATGAGCGAAACCCGCGCAGACGTTTTAACGTCCGCGCGGGCTGCGCCGTCGGGAAACTCTTAAGTCTGACTATTAAGACTCGAACTCGATTTCAGTTCAGTCGCTTAGTGACGACCGCGACCACGTCCACGGTTGCCGCCGTTGCCGAACACGGGATGCGAAGATGAACCCGCTCCGCGTCGCCAGTAACCGTTGCCGCGCCTGCGGTTGTCGTCATCGTCCCAACGCCGGTTGCGACGGTCATCGTCGCGGCGTTGGCTGCGGATGTAGCGATCCTGTTCGCGCTCGTCGCGGCGAATCTCGCGCCGCTCTTCACGCGTCAGCACGCCATCGGAACGGTAAGCGCGCCGTTCGGCGCGAAGCTGCCGTTCGCGTTCACGTATCTGACGTGCTTCGTCGCGCGTGATCTGGCCGGAGCGGACGCCGCGCCGGATGCGTTGACGGTCGGAGCGGTTGTCGCGGTCGCGCCACTGCGCGGACGCCTCGCTCGCGCCGCCCAGAAGCAAGGCCATAACGCTCAGAAGTAGTAACTTTTTCATCGTTCAACCCTTTCCTGATATTCGATACTGTGAAAATTACGGCATTTCAATTAACGGCTGCCTGCGCACCGTCGGAGAGAGTTTAAGCAAGCGTACACGATAAAGGGCGGCAATCATCATGCCACGCACCGGATGCGCACGCGATCTCAGTGGCCGGAGGCTTAAACTGTTGATAACTCAAGCTGCGCCCCGATCACGCCTGCGTTGCGCTCTCTCCGCGTTGCGTCACCAAATAGAACAGCGGGTGAATGATTTACACCATCTCGTGCCGTTTCTAGCCGAAGATACTGCGCCAGCGGCGGTCGAGCGCGCCGCCGAAGAGGAATGTGGTGAAGGACGGTTGCTCGTGCGAACGGTCGTAGCCGACGAGTTCGACGTAAGCGCGCCCCTCAGTCTCGGCCTCGTTGTGCCGTCCGCGAACCTTGCACGCGCCCTCCCAGTAGACGATCATCGTCGTCCCGCGCGTGTCGAGTTCCTGATCCTGCAACACCGGAACAATCTCCACGTCGATACCGAATCGCGCCGCCCTGAGACGCCACTTGATCGGGTAGGTCGCGCCCGTGTGCGGGCTTTTCCAATGAGCCAGCGTGGTGAGCACGAAGTCTGCGCGCGTGAGGTGCGTCGCACGACCCCCGGCGTCCACAAACGTTCCGCTGGAAAACTCCGAGGGCACGCCCGCCGCGTCGCGTATTTGATAGACCATCAACTCCGCGCCCGTCGAGAGTTGGAGGCTGAACCAGTCCCAGCCCTTCTGCTTGCTCGTCGTGCGCCAGGTGCCGAACTCCCTGTCCATCCACGCCGCGCCCGTGAAGCGTTCCGTCTCGCCGCCCCAGGTGATGTCGCCCTCCGCCTCCATCCGCGTGAAGGAAAAATAGCGCGACGCCTCGCCTTCATCTTTGAAACTGACGCCGACGCCCGCATGCCCGTTGAGCGCGGCGGGTTTCGTGGGGCGCAAAGCGACTTCGAAGATGAGATCGTCGCCGAGCGTGGCGCGCAGGAGGTGCCGCCCGTCAGCCTCGCGCACAGTCCAGTCGCCGAGCTTCAAATAATATTGGTTCGCGCTCATCGTCGCGGGCGCATCGAAAGGGTTGTTCGCGCTCTTGCGGTGCTCGTAGCGAAAGCGCGCGCGCGACTCGTCAGTGACGGCGAAGTGTGCGAGATAGAGCGGGTTGGCGATGAGACGCAGGGGGACGACACCGAAGCGGTCGAGGTCTGTGCGACGTTTGAAGAAGACGAGTTCGAAACCGAAGCGACGACCGGAGGCCGTGCGCATGTGTCCGGTGTAGTACCACCATTCGGTCTGCGCTTGCGCGTGCGCGTAGAGATCGCGCGGCAGTTCGACGCCCGCGTGCTCCGTGCCGTCGCGCAGCGTCGAAGCCTTGCCGACGAGCGCGTCCGCCAGATTGTCGAGAAGCTCGGTCGCCAGTTGTTCCAGAGGTTCGACGAAGTTTGTGCTCATGCAGCTCGATTGCTCCAATGCGTGTTCTGAAAATTCCCGAACACGATAACCGAAGGGCGTAACGAAACTGTGCGCGGATGCTTACAAAAGAGAGGATGCGCCGGAACGGTTCGTCAAATGCGTTGTCAAATGCGTTCGACGCCTTCGCGCGGTTCGACGAGGATGCTGCGGAAACTCGACATGCGGACGAGGCCGGGGGCTGCGCCCTTCGGCTTGGAGAGAAACTTGCGCGGCGTGTAATGGACGGAGACTTTGGCGTCGCGTTTGGCCTGGCTGAAATAGGCTGCGAGTTGCGCCGCCTCGATGATGGTGCGATGCGGCACGTCCGCGCCGCGCGCGGGATTACGCACGATGACATGCGAGCCGGGATAGTCTGCGGCATGCAACCAGAGATCGTGCGCGCGTGCGACCTTGAAGGTGAGTTGATCGTTATCCTTCGCTGCGCGCCCGACGAGAATTTCGTAGTTGTCCGACGAACGATAGCGACGCGCGCCCGCCACCTCCCCGGCAGCTTTGATTTGAGCCTTCGTGCGCTGCGCGTCTCCGGGTGACGATGGCGCGCCGCCGCGCCCCGCGCCCTTCGCGCGAGTTCCTTTCGCGCCGCGAGCCGCCGCGTCGCCAAACGATTCGAGCGCGGCCTCGTCGCGTGCGGCGATGATCTCTTCGAGTTCGGCCTGTCGCCGTGCGAGCGCGTCGAGTTCGTGTGTGAGTTCGGCGAGGCGCGCGGTCGTCTCCTGCGCGGCGCGCTTGGCCTTCGTGTAGCGCGTGAAGCGGCGCGCGGCCTCTTCCTGAAGGCTCGCGTGTTCGTCAATCTCAAGTTCGACGACCGGAGCATCCTCCGCAAAATAGTCCGTCACGCGCACGCGCGAACCGCGACGCTCGGCGTTGGCGATGTTGGCGAGCAGAAGGTCGCCGATGCGCTTGTGCTCGGCGGCGTCGCCGTGCGACTCCAGATCGCGTTCCAGATTGCGACGCAGTTTGGTCTGCTTCTCGACGAGCGCGCGAAGCCGCGCACGCTCGGCGGAGGCGCGTGCATCGAAGGCTCTCGCCCTTTCGAGTTCGCGGTAATAAGCATCGGCAGCGGCGGAGAGGGAAGCGTGCGCGCCCTGCGCGAAAGGGGGCGCGGGAGCCGGTCTGCCCGCGCTATTACTACTCTGCGGCGGCGGTTGATAGATGTCTGCGATCTCCTGTCCCTCGCCGCGCGGCGTGCGCAGTGCATCGGCGATGCGACCCGCCGCGTCGAGCAGCAACAGGTTGGCGGCGCGTCCCGTAAGTTGCGCAATGAGCGTCCAATCATGCGCCTCGCCCACCGCGTCGTAGGAGGCGAAGGCAAAGCGCACGATGCGTTCGCCCTCGTCCTTGTCGAGACTGACGAGCCGCGCGCCGCCCAGATGTTTGCGCAAGGTCTGCACGAAATTCGACGGCGCGAGCGACAGTTTTTCGAGTTCGCGCACGGTGCGCGCGATAGCGTAGAGACGCGGCGCAGCCGGGTCAATGGAGATGAACAGGTAGCGGCCATCACTCAAACGAAAATCGATGACGAGCGAGACGCGCGACAGTTGCCACACCTTGCCCAACATGCGCCCCGCGAGCGCGGGCGCGAGTTCGGCGACGATGCTGGCGATCAATTTGTCGTTCATCGAGAAGCTGGCGGTGTCCGGTTGTCCGTGTTTAGTTGTCCGTCGTCAGTTGCTAGTCGTCCGCCGTTCATCTCTCATGCGTAACGCGGCGGAGACGGC
>DASWNS010000002.1:0-1618 GCA_036399115.1 Pyrinomonadaceae bacterium
AACGTCGCGCCGTCTTCATAGATCGCGACGGCACGATCTCGGAAGAGGTCGGCTACGTCAATCATCCTTCGCGCTATCGAGTCTTTCCTTACGCGGCGGAAGCGATCAAGCGTCTCAACGAATCGAACTGGCTCGCCATCCTCGTCACGAATCAGGCGGGCGTCGCGCGCGGCTACTTCACCGAAGACGTGATCGGCGCGGTGCACGGCCTGCTCGCGGAAGAACTCGCGCGCGGCGGCGCGCATCTGGACGCGGTCTATTATTGCCCGCATCATCCGTCGGTCGGCGAGCCGCCGTATCGTTTCGACTGCGACTGCCGCAAGCCGCGCCCCGGACTGATCCGCCGCGCCGCCGCCGATTTCGATATTGACCTCGCGGGCAGTTGGATGGTCGGCGACCGTTACAGCGACACTGAACTCGCGCGCAACGCAGGCACGCGCGCCGCCCTCGTCCTCAGCGGCTACGGGCGCGGCGAGTGGGAATATCAACGCGCGGCATGGCGACACCAGCCCGATCTCGTCGCGGAAAATCTGCTGGAAGGGGTAGAGAAAATTATTTCGGACGGCGGAACCGGGAGTACGGATTAACAGGCTCCTTCGAGCGGTTTTCCGCCGAACGTTTTCGCCATTCGTAGTTACGATATGCTTCAAACGCGTTTGATACATCTGGTTCACCAGTTCGCGGAGCGACGCGTCGTAGTGGTGGGCGATCTGCTGGCCGATCAGTTTTTGTACGGCGAGATCAGCCGCGTGTCGCGCGAAGCGCCCGTCCTGATTTTGCGCCACGAACGGACGGAAACCGTGCCGGGCGGCGCGGCTAACTGCGCCGTCAATCTGGCCTCGCTCGGCGCGCAGGTTTCGCTCGTCGGCACGGTCGGCGCGGACACGGCGGGCGATGCGCTGCTCGAACGCTTGCGCGCGGCGGGAGTTGATTGCGGCGGGGTCGTGCGTGCTCCCGAACTGAGCACGACGACGAAGGTGCGCATACTTGCCGGTCAGGCGCACTCGATGCGGCAGCAGGTGATCCGCGTGGACTACGAAGGCCAGCCGCTCTCGGATGCGCGGATCAAGACGGAACTCACCGGGCGTCTGAACGAAGCGACGTCGCGGGCGGATGCGATCATCGTCTCGGACTACAACTACGGCGTCGCATGCGCGGAGATGATCGACACCTTGGGCGCGGCGATGCAGAGGCACGAACTGCCCGTGATCGTGGATTCGCGTTTCCGGCTCCTCGATTTCAAGGGTTTCACTTCGGCGACGCCGAACGAGGACGAGGTGGAACAGGTGCTCGGTCGAAGGCTCGAAGACGCTTCGGCGTTGGAGGCGGCGGGCGCAGAGTTGTGCGCACGGCTCGGTTACAAGGCGTTGCTCATTACGCGCGGCAGCCAGGGGATGCTGCTCGTCGAACCCGGAGCGAGGCCGCTGCATCTCTCCCCGGCAGGCTCGCGCGAAGCGGTGGACGTGACGGGCGCGGGCGACACGGTGATCGCCACCTACACGCTCGCGGTCGCTTCCGGCGGGGGGTTTATGTATGCCACCTATCTCGCCAATCACGCCGGGGGCGTCGTCGTGATGAAACGCGGCACAGCCTCGCTCGATACGCGGGAACTTCTGGC
>DASWNS010000003.1:0-2308 GCA_036399115.1 Pyrinomonadaceae bacterium
CGGCGCGTTAAAAAATCCCCTGCGCGAGCGAAAGCGTCCGCGCCGCCGGTTCTAATCCAGCGCAAAACTCTCGCGCCAGTCTGCGGCTTCGGCAAACTCCGGCTGCTCCTCTTTCAAGAGCACGCAGGTTTCGAGGACGAGCGCGTCCATCTCCGTGCGCATGAAGCAGCGATAACTGTCCTCGGGCGTGCAGACGATTGGCTCGCCACGCACGTTGAAACTCGTGTTGACGACGACGGGGCAGCCGGTCTTGTTTTGAAAGGCTTCGATGATCTCCCAGTAGAGCGGATTGGTTTCGCGCCGCACGGTCTGGATGCGCGCCGAATAATCCACGTGCGTGACGGCGGGAATGTCGGAGCGCACGGCGTTCAGTTTTTCGATGCCCCAGAGAGCGCGTTCCGCTTCCGTCGCCTCACGGCGGCGACGTTGAACCACCTCTGCGACGAGCAGCATGTAAGGGCTGTCCGTGTTCAGGTCAAACCACTCGGACACCTGTTCGCGCGTCACGCTCGGCGCAAACGGACGAAAGCTCTCGCGGTATTTGATCTTCAGATTCATCACCGACTGCATGCGGGGCGAACGCGCGTCGCCGATGATGCTGCGTCCGCCGAGGGCGCGGGGTCCAAACTCCATGCGACCCTGATGCAGGCCGATCACTTTTTCGTGCGCCAGCAATTCCGCGACGGCTTCCGGCAGCTCCTCGCGGCGGTATTTTTTGTAAGGCAGATTGCGCGCACGCAAAAACTCTTCGATCTCCGCCTCCGTGTGGCGTGGTCCTAAATACGAACCTTTCATGCCGTCGGCATAAGGCGGGAGCGAGCCGTTCGCCCCGTTCGCACTGCGCGGCGAACGCCACGTCCCCGCGCGTTCGGGACTCGTGCGCGGCTGGCCTAGATAGCGGTGCCAGATGGCGAGCGCGATTCCAGCCGCGCTGCCCGCATCGCCCGCCGCCGGTTGAATCCAGATGTCTTCAAACGGACTCTCGCGCAGAATTCTCCCGTTGCCGACGCAGTTCAGAGCGACGCCGCCCGCCATGCAAAGTTTCCGCGCGCCCGTCTCTCGATGCGCGTAAGTCGCCATCTTCAACATCACTTCTTCGGTGATGACCTGAATGCTGCGCGCGAGGTCCATCTCGCGCTGCGTCAGTTTCGCTTCCGGCTTGCGCGGCTCGTCGCCGAACAACTTCGAGAAGGCTTTGCTCGTCATCTTCAAGCCCTGCGAATAGCCGAAGTATTCGTGGTTCATGCGCAGGCTGCCGTCGTCGCGTATCTCTACGAGTCGCTCCTTGATGAGCGCGACATACTTCGGTTCGCCGTAAGGCGCGAGTCCCATCACTTTGTATTCGCCGCTGTTGACGCGAAAGCCCGTGTAGTAAGTGAACGCGCTGTAGAGCAGTCCGAGACTGTCGGGGAAGCGCAACTCCTTCAATAAACTCAACTCGCTCCCGCGCCCGACGCCGATGGAACTCGTCGCCCATTCGCCCACTCCGTCCAGAGTCAGGATGGCGGCCTCTTCAAACGGCGAAGGGTAAAACGCGCTCGCCGCGTGGCTCTCGTGATGATCTCCGAACAGCAGTTTCCACTCGAAACTTTTCGCGCGCCGCTTCGCCTCCTTCGCGTCTTCGACGCCTTCGACGCGCGCCATCTCCGTCGAGATCAAATCCGACATCCACAGTTTCTCCTTCATCCAGGCGGGCATCGCTTTGAGGAAGGAGGGAAAGCCCTTCGGCGCGTAGTCGAGATAAGTTTCGAGGAGGCGTTCGAATTTCAGGAGCGGCTTGTCGTAGAAAGAGACGTAGTCGAGCGCGTCAACGCCGAGTCCGGCTTCGGCGAGGCAATAGCGGACGGCGTGTGTGGGGAAACGGTGGTCGTGCTTGCGGCGCGTGAAGCGTTCCTCCTGCGCCGCCGCGACGATCTCGCCGTCCACGACGAGGCACGCCGCAGAGTCGTGATAGAAAGCCGATAGTCCGAGAATACTGGTCACAAAAATTCACCCGCGCCTTCGCGTCAGAACAGTGGATAGAGGAACGGGGCGAGCGCGGAGCTTTGCGCGAAGACGAGTGCCAGCCCCGTCAGCACGAGCACGAGGATGATCGGCAAGAGCCAGTACTTCTTGTTGTATTTCATCAACTCCCACAACTGGAGCAGAACCTGCGATTTCGACATCTAACAACCGCCTTCCCTCTAATACATCTTCTCGTAGTGCTTGGGGTCTTTGCGCCGCTCTGTGTAGGGCTTCCAGTAAGACTCCGTGCGACCCCCGCGCCGACCGAGCGGGTCGCCGCCCGACAGACGGCGCAGGAATCCGA
>DASWNS010000004.1:0-2389 GCA_036399115.1 Pyrinomonadaceae bacterium
GTTCAACTCGACCTGCCTGCCGACTGTCGAAGCATCGCCGCCGAAGTAGCCCTGCCACAGCCCTTCACTAATCACCGCCGCGCAGGGAGCGTTCGGGCGATCCTCCTCCGCTGTGAAACTCCGACCCAGCATCGGGTTGACGCCGAGTACGCGCAGGAAACCCTCCGCGACACGCAAGCCCCGCACGCGTCGCGGCTCCGCGCCGCCCGCAAGATTGAAACCGGCATTCGTCTGGGCGTAGCCCGCCGCCTCCTCGAACGAACGCATGTTGTCTTTCCAGAAAGCGTAGACCGCAGTGCTCAGCGACTCGCCCGACCCGTCACCCAGCAACCATGAAACCTGCACCAGCCGCTCAGGCTCCGGGTAAGGCAGCGGTCGCAGCAGGACGGCATTGACGACCGAGAAGATCGTCGTGTTGGCGCCGATGCCGAGCGCCAGCGTGAGCACGGCGATAAAGGTGAAGGCACGATGCTTGACGAGCATCCGCGCCCCGTACCTGATGTCTTGAATGAGTGCTTCCAACATGCCCCCTCCACGAATCTCGTAAGCTGCGTCTTTAATCCGGCCTAGATTGCCGAAGCTCCTGAGCGCCGCCCGCCTCGCCTCTCCCGGCGGCATGCCTCTCTCGATATTCGCCTCCGTCTCCAACTCGATGTGAAGGCGTAGCTCTTCGTCGATCTCTTCGATCACCACGTCGCGTCGAACCAGCGCGCGCAGACGTGCCAGCAGGATGTGAAAGTGTTCCAACATCGCCCGCTCCTTATGTAGCCTGACGCATTTTCGTAACGGCCAGCACGAGCCGGTCCCAACTCGCCTCTTCGACTTCAAGCTGCTTCCGGCCTGTCCTCGTAAGCGCGTAAAACTTGGCGCGCCGCCCCGTCTCGTTCGTGTCCCAGGTGGAACTGACCCACCCGCGCTGCTCGATGCGGTAGAGCGCCGGGTAGAGCGAACCCTGTTCCACCGTCAACATTTCGTCGGACATCTGCCGGATACGCTGGATGATGCCGTACCCGTGCAGCGCACCCAGCGAAAGCGCCTTGAGGATGAGCATGTCGAGTGTGCCTTGAAGCAGGTCTGCGGTTGCTTTGGTCATCGCTATATCTCCAATTTGGTAGCCCGCGACAGAGCGTGATACCTAGAATGGGAAGGCATTCTAAATAAGGACGCCTAGAACGTCAAGGCTTAAATGAAAACTGTGTGATGAATTCCAGAAACGGGGAGGCAAGCCGTCAGGGTAGTGTTGAAAAAATTCCCCGGTAGGATATGCTCTTGACAGGCTCTAGCCGCGTGGCGCGGGCATCAGGGTCTTCCCTTCGTCGGGAGCACTATTTTATCTTCTGACACGTTAACTTCGCTCCGCGCGCTCCTCCCGGCGGAGACGCGCATCGAGCACGAAAGTGCCGAAGGGGATTAACGACGCCACCAGCGCGCCGAAGGCCAGCATGAAAGATAAGCGTCGCCTGATGGTTACCTCGGCGACGGAGAACAGGTAGAGCATGAACAGTACGCCGTGAATCCAACCGGCAGTTTTGACGGGGGCAGGCATACCGGCGAAGTACTTCAGGGGCATCGCCACTCCGAGCAGCAGGAGGTACGAGATGCCCTCGATGAAAGCGATGACGCGCAGGCGACCGATGGGGGTTTTCAGCATGTCTCAACTCCAACAAATAAACGTCAGTTGAAAATCACAGTATCACGGTTACTTAATCATACCGGCAGTGGGGCGAAAACTTTCCGGCCACGCCGGTTCCTGAGGTCTTTGCGCTCTACCCGTCTCTGATAATTGTGGCTAAAATATTTTTTGCAACGTTACCTGTGAAGCTACTCGCAGCCGCCGCTAACTGCAAAGGATATCAGGCGGGTAAAGAGAAGCGATGATGTAAACGAACGAGAGACGCTCGACCGGAAAAGATGGGCAACGAACGCAGGTTACAAGAGCGGGTCAATATTGTTCTCGAAGCCAGATGGGAAGGGCTGGCGGGCAGGCACGAGGCGCGCATCTCCAACCTGAGTTCCGGTGGGTGCTTCATCGAATCAATCGGGCAGGTGCAACTTCACGAGCAGGTGCGATTCGAGATTCAATTGCCGTGGGGGCGTTGGCTGCCGCTGCAAGGCGAAGTCGTCTACTATCAGCCCAACTTCGGTTTCGCTATCCACTTGACGGAGTTATCCGAGATGCAGCAGCGCCAGTTCAACGCGCTGTTTGCCTACGCGAAAGCGTCAACGCACAAGTCAGCGTAAACGCACCCAACGACATCATCCCCGCTCGCTCTTGCACGATTAGTCTGATATAGCGGCTTAAACATTTGTGGCAACTCTGCACGCATTATTCACCACGTCTGATGAGGCTGGAGGCAACGGCCACCAGTTCGACCAGTTCCACAGGCTT
>DASWNS010000005.1:0-6428 GCA_036399115.1 Pyrinomonadaceae bacterium
GAGTCCGGGCCGGATTCCATAAACGTCGTCGCAACCGACTCTTTTGCGACTTTGCGCCTCCGGCGTGAGTTTAAATTCTCGCTGGAGGCGCAAGGTCGCAAAGAAAACTCGGAGCGTTGTGCGGCGACGAACAGTTTTCCCAATAAGCTCGAAGCAATATTTAGGAAAGAGCTTAATAGAGAGCTTGTGAGGAAAGGCGCGCTAGTTGCCGGGCGCGCCTTTCGTTCTGGCCGTGTCGAGTTGCGCGGCGAGTTCGCCGGGCGTGGTCACGGGTTGGAGGCAGCTATAGTTTTCGCAGACATACGCGGTGGCACGACCGCCGAGCGCGGGTCGTTCGCGCAGAAGCGGAAGGATGCCCGCTGCCTCCGCGTCGTTCTCCGCCGACTGCGCGACGACCTTGTTCGGCAGGTAGCGTCTCCAGACTTCACGAAGCAATGCGAGCGAGTCGTGCGCTCCGACCTCGCCGACGATGACGATCTCTCTCGGGGTCGAAAGATAGAGATCGAGTGCGCCGAGTAGATAACCGAAGGCGGAGGGGTGGCGCACGGTTTGATCGCGCAGGAGACGAAAGATCGTGGTGGCTTTGCGCTGGTGTTCCTGATTCTCCGTGAGGAGCGCGAGACGCAGGAGCAGTTCGGCGGCCACGGAGTTTCCGGAGGGCGTGGCGTTGTCCATGAAATCTTTGTTTCGCACGATCAAACGCTCGCCGCGCGTGCTCGTGTAGAAGAAGCCGCCGTCCGTCTCGTCCCAAAACTCCTCGCACATCTGTCCGGTTAGAGAGATGCACTCGCGCAACCAACGAATCGCGCCGGTCGCTTCGTAGAGCGAAAGGAGGGCGGAGGCGACGCACGCATAATCGTCGAGATAGGCGTGATGCTTGGCCTGCCCATCTTTATAGACGTGTTGGAGCGTGCCTTCGCGGCGCAGCGTGTCGAGAATGAACCCGGCGTTGCGTTCGGCGATGCGACGGTAATCGTCGCGTTCGAGCACGGACGAGGCTTCGGCAAAACTCGTGAGCATCATGCCGTTCCAGGCGGCAATCGCTTTCTCGTCACGCCCCGGTTTGATTCTCTTTTCCCGCGCCGCGAAGAGCAGAGGCTTGCTGCGCTCGACAACTTCATGCAGACGCTCCACAGAGATGTTCAACTCTGCGGCGACCGACTGCGCGGGGCGCGGCACGTGCAAAATGTTCCGCTCTTCAAAGTTTCCCGCGTGCGTCGCGCCGTAATAGGCTGACACCACGCGTGCATCTTCTTCGCCCAACAACTCTCCGATCTCTTCGATTGACCAGACGAAGAATTTTCCTTCCACGCCTTCCGAGTCGGCATCCTGCGTGGAATAAAACGCGCCGTCCGCGTCCGTCATCTCGCGTACGACGTAATCGAGCGTCTCTTCTGTGATGCGGCGAAAAAATTGATCGCCTGTCACTTGATAGACGTGCAGGTAGAGACGCGAGAGCAGGGCGTTGTCGTAGAGCATCTTTTCAAAATGCGGGACGAGCCACTGTGCATCAGTCGAGTAGCGATGAAAGCCGCCGCCGAGTTGATCATACAAACCGCCTTCGGCCATCCGGCGGCACGTCTCCGTCACCATCTTGAGAATTTGGCCGTCGCCGTTACGGCGTTGATTAACGCGCAAGAGGAATTCGAGATTCATGGAGGCGGGGAATTTTGGCGCGCCGCCGAAGCCCCCGTGCTGCGGATCGTAGTTGCGCGTGAGCACAGACGCCGCCGCGTCGAGCAGTTGCTCGTCGAGCGGCTCGTTCGATTCGTAGGCGACGCTCATCCGGCGCAGTTCGTTCAGAAAACTTGTCGTCGTCTGCGCGATCTCGTCCGGTTGCGAACGATAGGCGTCGGCCACGCCGGACAAGACGCGCGGGAAGCCGGGCAAGCGGAAACGATCTTCGGGCGGGAAATATGTGCCGCCGTAGAAAGGCACGAGTTCGGGCGTGAGGAAGACGGTCAAAGGCCAGCCACCGTGGCCGAGCATCAACTGCACCGCATTCATGTAAATCTGGTCGAGGTCGGGGCGTTCTTCTCGATCAACTTTGATGTTGATGAAATTCTCGTTCATCAACGAAGCGATCTCTTCGTTCTCGAACGACTCGCGCTCCATCACGTGACACCAGTGGCAGGCCGAGTAGCCGATGCTGAGTAAGATCGGTTTGTTCTCCGCGCGTGCGCGCCCCAACGCTTCATCGCCCCACGGATACCAGTCAACCGGATTGTGCGCGTGCTGCAACAGATATGGACTCGTCTCGTGTTGTAGACGATTCGTGTGCTTGTGTTCCGACATGTCCCCTTGTCCTTTCTTTTTGATTGCCTCCATTCTACAGCCACGCGCGCCCATTGTAACTTCGACAAGCGCGTTGATTTTGTTATACTGCAAAACTGAATGGTGATTCATTTTTATAAGTCCTGAAACGGACGGGCATGCTCCAGGTTTGTTCAGCTAGCGGGGTGATTTTGATGGAACGAGAGAGTTTGGAGATGGATGTGGTGTTCGTCGGGGCAGGTCCGGCGAACTTGAGCGGCGCGTTGCACCTGGCGCGTCTGGTGAAGGAGCACAACGAGGGGGTTGCGGCGGGGAAGCGCGAGGGCAAGCCGCTCGGCGAACTTGAGATCGGCGTGATCGAAAAGGGGGCGGCGGTCGGCTCGCACATCCTGTCGGGCGCGGTGATGGACCCGAAAGCGTTGCGCGAGTTGATTCCTGATTTCATAGAGCAGGGCGCACCCGTCGAATCGCCCGTCAAAGAAGACGAGTTTCTGTATCTCACGGAGACGCGTGCGATTCGTTCGCCCATCACGCCGCCGCCGCTCAAAAACCACGGCTACTACATCGTCTCTCTGAACAAACTCGTCGCGTGGCTCGGCGAACAATGCGAAGCGGCGGGCGTCAATATCTTCCCGGAGTTTCCCGGTGCGGAGATGCTCTACGACGGGGAAGACCGCGTCGTCGGCGTGCGCACGGGCGACAAGGGCATCGACAAAGAAGGGAAGCGCAAGGCGAACTTCGAGCCGGGCGTTGACCTGTTGGCGAAAGTGACTGTGCTCGGCGAAGGGCCGCGCGGTTCGCTCACGAAGAGTCTGGCGCAACGTCTGAATCTCAACGATGGACGCGAGCCGCAGGTTTATAGTCTCGGCATCAAGGAACTCTGGGAGTTGCCGGACGACCGCTACCCGGCGGGGCGCGTCACGCACACGCTCGGCTATCCTTCCGACGCGCACACCTACGGCGGCGGTTGGATTTACGGCATGCAAAATCGCATCCTCAACCTCGGCTATGTGACTGGCCTCGACTACCGCGACCCTCTGCTCGACCCGCACGCGGAGTTTCAACGCTTCAAACAGCATCCCTTTCTCGCCAAACTTCTGGAAGGCGGAAAGCTCCTGCGCTACGGCGCGAAGACCATCGCCGCCGGGGGCTACTACGCGATGCCGCAACTCTACGCGGACGGCGTACTGCTCGTCGGCGACTGCGCGGGCTTTCTCAATTCGCAACGCCTGAAGGGCATCCACACGGCGATCAAGAGCGGCATGCTCGCCGCCGAAGCGATCTTTGAAGCACTCGTGGCAGGAGATTTTTCGGCGCGCCAGCTACAGCGTTACGAAACGCTCGTCAAAGAGAGTTGGATCATGCCGGAGTTGCGGAAGGTGAGAAATTTCCACGCGGGTTTTCGCAGAGGCCGCTGGCTGGGAATCGCCAATGCGGGTTTGCAGTTTCTCACGGGCGGGCGTTCGTGGGGAGTGTTTGATCGTGCGGAAGCGGAGTCCGGCCATGCCGCGCTCAAAAAACTTTCCGACTTCGGCTACAAAGGCGACGCGCTCGAACAACGCTATAAAGGACTCCGCTTCGACGGCAAACTGACCTTCAATAAACTGACGGACGTTTATCACGCCGCCGTCGGGCACGACGAAGATCAACCCGTGCATCTGCACGTCCTCGACACCAACATCTGTGTGGAGCGTTGTGCGGAAGAGTACGGCAATCCCTGCCAGCGTTTCTGTCCGGCAGCGGTCTACGAGATGGTCGAAGACCCGGCTACGGCGGGCAAGCGGCGTTTGCAGATCAACTTCTCGAACTGCGTCCACTGCAAGACCTGCGACATCATGGACCCTTACCAGATCATCAACTGGGTGACGCCCGAAGGCGGCGGCGGTCCTGAATACAAGAACATGTAAAAGCCGTGAAGCGAGAAGCGTCAATCGTGTATGGAAAGAACCGGGTTTTCTCTATACACGATTGACGCTTCTCGTTTTATGTTCTTATTGCTATGCGACTCGCGGAAGAATCTCAAGCGCGCCTCGAACAATTTTTTCGTTGGTATGAAGGCGACGAACAGTTGCGGCTTCCACTGATATTCATCCACGCCGGATTCTTGTCGCACCGCATGGCGAGAGTATTGCGCAGCGCAGCCTTCACCGTTGGCCGTCACATCTTTGTCTCACAGGTCTATGTTGAAAGAGACGAACGCGGTCAACTGACGATACGGGGCGGGCTGCTCGCGCATGAAGCCACACACGTCAGGCAATTCCAGAGGGAGGGCTTCCTCCCTTTTCTCTACAATTACCTGCGAGAGTATGTGACGTTTTTATTCAGAACCGGGAAGCTCAACGCGATGGCGAGGCGAGCGGCATACGAGCAGATCACGCGCGAGAGGGAAGCGCGTGAAGTTGAGGCTGCTTATCTTGAGTGGCGACTTAACGCGACCTCTTCACCGGGTTAAAAAAAGTCGTGAGCCGAAATCGCCGCCTCACTCCTGCTCCGTGATCGTGAAATCGACTTTTCCCTGTTCCACTTCCAACAGGGCGATGCGCGTGTGTTTGTGCTGCTGACTGTCGATCTCGACGCGGGCGCGCGCGCCCCGCTGCAATTGCTTGCTGCGCTGTGCGGCGACGATGATCATGCGATACTTGGAGTCCATTGCGGGCGTCTGCTTTTCCGCCGTCGCGGGCGTGTTGTGATCTTCTTTGTTCGATTGAGTTGCTTTAGCCATTTACTTTCCCTTCCGATAAAACAGATTACTTCTTTTCGGATAAGCCTAAAAAGTTGTTAGTTAACGCGCACCGCTGCGGCGGTTACGTAGCGTCTCCGCCGGTTCATGGAAACGTGGCGAGCACGCGCTGTGCGAGGCGTTCCTGCCGGGGACGACGCGCTCTTTCAGCATACACGATTCCGGCCAGTTGCGTCGCCGCGCGCCCCACGTCGTCGTTGAGCACGAGGTAGTCGAACTCACGATAATCTTCCACTTCGCCGCGCGAATTTTGCAAACGGACGGCGAGAGCTTCGGAGTTCTCCGATTGTCGCCCGATGAGACGCCTGCGCAAAATCTCGAACGAGGGGGGCAGGATGAAGATGCTCACGGCCTCGATCCCCGTGCGCCGGACGGTGGCCGCGCCCTGCACGTCGATCTCCAACACGATGTCGCGCCCTGCGGCCAACTCGCGCTCGACAACCTTGAGCGACGTGCCGTAGAGATTACCGTGCACCAACGCCCATTCGAGAAATTCGCCGCGCTCGCGCGCCGCATCAAACTCTTCCGTCGTAACGAAATGATAATCGCGCCCGTTCGTTTCGCCTTGTCGCGGCGCACGCGTCGTCCACGAAACCGAGTAGCCGAGGCGCGGCAGGTGCGTCAGGATGCGACGAATCAGCGTGCCTTTCCCGCCGCCCGAAGGCGAACTGATGACAAAGAGAATCCCGCGCTCCGGCTGATCAAGCGCGGGCGACTCGTTTGCGTCCATCTGCGACCGCTCACTCAACGTTCTGCACCTGCTCGCGCAACTTTTCCACTTCCGCTTTGATCGCCAGCGCCGCCTCTTTGATCGCCATGTCGGTAGATTTCGAGAGCACCGTATTCGCTTCGCGGTTAAATTCCTGCAAGAGAAAATCGAGCCGCTTGCCCGTGTCGCCTTCGCTGTCTATGATCTCGCGGAACTGTTTGACGTGGCTGCGCAGCCGCGCCAGTTCTTCGCTGATGTCGCTGCGGTCTGCGAGATAGGCCACCTCCTGCGCGAGCCTTCCCTGATCGAGTTCGACGATGTCGAGTCCGTCGCGCGCCAGCAGTTCGCTGATACGACGCTGCAAACGCGCCCTGTAAGTTTCCACGAGATCGCTCGCCACCGCTTCGATCACGGGCACCTGCCGTTCGATCTCATCCAGGCGCGCGTGCATCTCGGCGGCCAACGCTTCGCCTTCGACGCCGCGCATGTGATTCAACTCCGCGAGAGCCTCCATGACGGCGCGCTCGATGCCTTCGCGCATCGCCTCCGTCAAACTGCCGTCGCGCACAGGCTGCAACGCGCCCGGCAGACGCGCCAGCACGTTGATGTCCGGTTCGCCCGCGAGCGAAAACTCCTGTTGCACCGAACGCATCGCTTCGATGAAACCCGCGATGAGCGGGCGGTTCATTTCATAAGCGACTTCGC
>DASWNS010000006.1:0-8894 GCA_036399115.1 Pyrinomonadaceae bacterium
TTGTGGAAAGATAATCCACCTGAAGCACATCGAACGAGTCCGGCCAGGCCGCCACGGTCATGTCAATTGTCAGGTCGTGCTGCATGCCGCTGCGTATAGCTTGCGGAGTCGCTAAGATTTGTCCGTCAAGCGAAAACATTAATTTCACGACGGGCGACTTCACTGTCGCCCGTGTCTCTAAAGACGCACTAGCTGAAGGGCTGCTTTGTTTTTTTGAGTTACCGCGCGAATAAAAGACGGGCAGTTGAATGCGCTTTAAAGAATCAAGGGCAGATGAAACCTGCGTGATGTTATTTACGGCGAGGATACTCTCAATCCATAAGTTCAACGCGCTGTGAGCCTCGCCTATATGGGAAGAGCCATTAAGTCGTTCTTGCAGGACTAAACAGCGCGCCCTAGCCGCCTCGAGAAGTGACTGTGCGTCGGATGAAGCTCCTAACGTAGCGACAATCCAGCGGCAGAGATATGATGCCGACCCAAGCGCATCAGCAAAATACTCTGCCGTTTCTGCCTCCCCTAACTCGCCAAGTTGACCGGCGAAATCCCTGTACCCGTTAGCAATAATGTCTAGTTCAGACGCTGTCTGACCTGCGTGTTTAGCATCAAACTTATGCAGTGATGTCAGCACGCGGCTCCTCAGAGCGATGGCATATTTCAGAGTGTCTCGATCAAACCGGCGCGCCACATCTCCTCCAATTTCTCGTGTAGTTTACTCTCCGTGGGGACTGCTTTACCTGCCTCGACCAAAATCTGTATCGCCTTCTCTGTCTCCCCTGTCGCACACAATTGTTCGGCATGCTCGGCCGCTGCGATGAGGCAGCATGTATCTCTACGGTATTTGTTAGACTTAACGTCAGGAAGGGCTGCTAAAAGATCTTTTGCTAAAGCAAGTGCCTCTTTATTCAATCCCGCATGCGATAGGAGCTCGATGATTTGATACGACGTGAGGGGTTCGTGCTGAATTTTTTGGATGCTGGCTTCACGTAAGACTCCAATGTATGGCCTTAGTTGTTCCTGAGGAGCTTCGAATAAGCCTTGCCAAATTATGGAGCGGTCAGAATAGAGGTCTCCGCTGGCTGTGCGTTTAGCCGAAGTAGCCCGAATATATTCAACCGCGATTTCGACGAATTCTGCTGCAACTCCAGGGTAATCCTCAACCGAACGAGACAATCTTACCAGCATGTCTTCAGCAAAATACTTTTCCGAATGCCTACTGTACTTCGGTAAAAGTTTAGTGGCTATATATCGGTCAACTTCAGGCCAGGCGCGGAATGCAGCATAGAGCGTTTGAATTAAATCCTCAAAAAAAGCAGTTTGATTCGCCTCATCCGCGTACGCCTTTTCAAGAGCCAAAACCCGGTTCAAAGCATCCCATCCGAAATCGTCCCGTTTGAGTTCCGTATGAGCTAGTGCGCGCACGGCACTCTTGTGAATGATGACGTATGGGTCTTGGAGGTAGATGCGCAGCAGTTCCAGCATGTTACTTGGAACGGTACCCGGAGAGTGGTCAAGTAAATCTGACAGAACATCGATAGCTCGACTCCGCACCAAATTGGATTCGTAGTCGGTAAGATGTCGGTAGAGCTCAGGTACGACCTGCGGTAGAAGGTTCTCATCTCTTCCAAAATCGCTAAGGATTCCGACTAATTCGGCCTTAAGTCGCGTGTCATTTTTACTACTCAGATCATGAATGGTTTGCGTTAAAACCGGAAATGCCTTCTGTGGGGAATGGTGAATGAGCGTTCGAGTAATCTTTACGATGTGTCCAATCAACCTATCAAACTCAATGCGGCGCGTATCGTTCGTCATATGCTCCAGATAGTTAGCGCCATCCTTCGGTATTTGCTCCGCTTCACGAATTGTCATCGCTAGACGGCCTAGAACTCGGTCTAGCCTGTCAAATGCTAACTGAGGGAATGCCTTTACAGCATCTTCAAGCTCATCGCAGATCTCCGCCCTGTCTTCAACGTCTAGACGCACATCAGCCATCGCGTTAAAGAGGTGATCTATTGCGGTGGGCACCTGCCGGACATATAGCTCTTCATCAAATACTGGTTTCGACCAGCGGTGCTCAGTCGATGCATGTCGGACAATTAACGAGTAGACGTGCGTGAGCAGCGTTTTGACTTCGTCCGAGGCCACAGGCCAGAAGGCTTCTATCTTTACTTCCACAAACTGCGGAGAGTACGCATATAGGTGAGAGATTAATTCACATACTTCGTGGTCCGCCGACTCTTCATAATGGTCGTCCTCAAGCTCAAGGGAGTAGAGCAAGACTCTAGTGAGCGGCAAAACCTCCTCCGCGAGGTCTGGAAGCATCGCCTGTAGCGTCTTGGCAGCGTTCAGCTTCGTCGCTTTATTGTCACGCCGTAATCGTTCATCAAAAGCTTGTCGGGCCTCTTCTGGTTTATGTGCAAAGACTAGCCGAAGAAGCTCAAGAGCATTTGGAAATAGCGGCTCACTGCGAATGATGGGTGACATTAAGAAATGAGCCAGCCTGTAATTCGCGACTGATATGATTGGCTGCAGTAGGGGCAGCACGTCACCCAAGTCATTGATCAAGGCATGTTCGAGGAGAATGCCGCATGCGGCATCACCTCCCACGTCAAAAGATTGGCGGACTGCTTTGGTAGCAGCTTGTAAAACAAAATCGGGCACGCCTTTGCGGAAGGTACATATAGAACGTGATATGTGCAGCCCTGTTGCTAGACGAGTTTCCTCATCGCCAGCCACAAGAACTCGCAAAGCTTCATCAGAAAAATGCTCTGGGGCAACCTTCGCGGCTTGTATAAGTTGGTCGGTGATGTCCCGGTATTCGGGGGCGTTTGGCTCACTGTCTTGAAGCGCCAAAACCAACGAGTTAATTGACCGTCGCGGCGTGTCTCGGGTGTCTAGTGCCTGTTGTGCCCCTTGATATAACCGTTGTTTGAGTTCTTCTCGCTGTGCTCTGTCCACCTCCTTCTGGGCGTCAGCCTTCGCTTTCTCGTTAAAAACTTCGCGGCCGAAATTATCGGGTGAAATCTCTTCATGATGCGGACAACCAACGCAATTTTGCAGAATAAAGGAGCGAGCTACTCCAGACAGATGCATGGACTCGATCAAAGATGTGCCATGTGGGCAGGTTACACGCATACTGCCGACCGGTAGGTTGTACACCTCGGCTAGTATGCCGGCTGAAGTCATCTTGATGTCCAAGTGCTTGCACCATCTACGGACTTTGGGCATCAGTTCGGCGTTTTTACGACCTATTTCTAATGATTTTTCGATGAGCCGGTCTTCACTCTTTTTGCTGGCCATCACGTCCTCTTACAGTAGTGACTTACCACTATTTGTGGCCCCTTATAAGCGCCTATTTATTCTAGATCATCTTAACCTAATGGACTTTGCCTTTCACCAATACCTACAGGCCTGTTTCCTGAACCGAATCCAGCGATCGGCTTTACCTTATAAGTTCAAAAATTACTCGACTGTTGAGGCGATCCCTCCAATTGCCTTAATAGGCACTTCGGTTCAATTGAAAAGTTCCGGTTCTGCACACATAGTCTTGTGGTAGGCTTTGAGCCGCAATGTCTGTTGAAATGTTACCTCCTAATACGCCGACAGAGGCGCCGCAGCAAGGGACAACACCTTCCCCCGAAAAGCCTTACCTCCGTAGACGCTCGGAGTATGCAGCCCGGCAGTGGCGAGAACACCAAAAGGTGGAGTTGATCGCCACCACCCTCGGGGCGGGCGTGACCGCCCTCGTGGTCGGTAGCATAGCGGGCGGTTTGGCGGCCGGGGTGAGCGCGGCCGTACTGACGTTCATTATTTCGCTGGCCGCCATCTTCGTCGTCCACTTCCTGCGCGCCCCCTCAAAGTTAGATAGTGAAAGGCAAACAGAGATTGATAAGTTGAACGCGGCTGTTAAGGATCTGCGGGACTCGGCCGGGGAGTTGGAGGCTAAACATCAGTCAGAACTGAAGGCGCTGAAGAAGAGGGAGAAGGAAATAAGGTTTAAGCTGTACCGCCGCTACCGCAAAATACTGACCGACGTGAAAGAACTTCTGGAGCCGCAGGTTTCCATCGACTACATTGCCGACCAACCGAGCTTCATCGCTCTCAAAACAGGAGGGAGAAAGCACTACAGAGTTATCCGCGTGCGGGTGACGAATACCGGCGGCGCTCCACTTTATAATCTGAGGGCGCAGCTTAAATTAACCACTCGGCACACGTCCTATGATAATGAAGACTTAACCCTGAAGGAGGAAGGCCTGCCGATCATCCGGCAGATTCTTTACAGGCACGAACAGCACGTGTTGCCAAGACCCCAAACCTCTTTCAACCTGAGCCGGGGAGAATCTCAGTTCGTCGACGTCGCCATGCAAGAGAATGAAGACGGCAAGTGGGGCACCGTGACGTTGTGTCTTTCGCGCATCGGGGTAGACAATTACAGCAATATTGTAAACCCGAGTGAGCCGGTCGAATTTAGCATCGTTGTCTTGGGCGACATGTCGCCATGCTCTAGGAACTTTGTTTTATCCTTAGATGATGTGGGGGTGCTGCAGATGAAAGCGGCCGATTAGGCCCCTCCAAATTACCCGGCGCACTTGAGCCAGGGAGGAACTCTGCGTGAGCAAGGTTTCGAGCCAGCCGGAGCCATTAGTCCCGCCGCGGCGAAGAAACGCTAAGAACCTCGTCCGCATACTGGCCTTCAGCGACTGGAGGGTCCCGGACTATGAGGACTTGCTGAAGCTCGCCGAACGTAGCCCCGGTTGTGACATCGTCCTCTACGGCGGTGACGATTTAGATCGCGTAATCGAAGCACGTGAAGTCGTCGAGAAGATCACCTGCCTGACGTCCGCCAAGAAGTTCTTATTCGTGGCCGGGAATGATGACTCGCCCCACGACAGGCGGGCGCTGGCGGCGACGGACTTTGCCCACGACCTGCACGCGGAGCCATTCTTCTATCAGGATTTTGCCTTCATCGGACTCGAAGGCACGACCGACGGCATGGGCTTCATCCAACACTCAGAATCCCAAGTGACAGAAGTCCTAGAGGGGCATCTTCAGACGATAAGGAAGCGGTACGGGAGGAAAAAACCGGTCACTGTTCTCGTGTCCCACGCGCCGCCACGGGGCGTCCTCGACATGGCCATGCGTCATTCGGAGAGGCCGGGCGCGAGGTCCATAGGCTCTACGAGCTTGCGCGATTTCCTGGAGGAGAATCGCGTCCCCGTCACGATCTGCGGCCACGTTCACCTGTTCGGCGCCAGGCAGGAACGGCTGCCTAACAAGAACCTGGTCATCAACATTGCCAGCCACGACAGCCGCGGCGCGGAAGGGCGGTTCTCGGTAATCGACTTGGACCGCTCCGGCCACGCGGAGGTTTCATTCCATACGACGCACGTCCTGCTTCACGATCACGAACTGGGCAGGCTCCAGCACGTCGGGATGACGAAGGTGCGGAGGCTTTTGCAGAACGGCATCCAGTCCCTGGCGGACGTGACGGAGGAGAACAGGCCCAGGTTGCGCATCCCGGGCTGTGGGGACAGGCACATCAACATTTGGATCCGCCAGTCGGAGCTGATTAGGGGCGGCTTCGTCGGGATAGAGATACTCGAATACGACCGGATGGCCTTCCTAGAGGACAAGCGCTTCGTCGTCTGGGACATCGAGACTGACTTGAAGCAGACGCACATCTGGCTCATCGGGGCCCTCGACACCCTAACGGGCGAAAGAAGGCAGTTCTTCAACCCGGACGACGAGAGCGACTGTGCCAAGGGCTTCGTGGAATGGATGGCGGGGCGGGCGTCGGCAACTCCCGTCAGCTTCAGTTGCACACGCTTCGACCCCCGCACCCTACGGAAGTCGCTCGAGAGGCACGGCATCCTGGACGCAGTAAATATTTGCGAGAGGGACGTGGACCTCGGTAACAGACTGCTTTATAGCTGCGCCCACACGTATCCCACCAGCAAGGTGAAAGACCTCGCCCACCATCTCGGTTACAGGTTCCGCCACCCCAACCTGGATGGGATGGCGGTAGGCGCAATGTTCTCCCGCTACTTGAACACGGGGCGCGGGCCTGGCCGGTGGAAACCGTACCTGGAATATAACGAGGACGATGTCCTGGCCACACTGCTGATACTGGAGAAGGTTAAGGAGGCCAGGGCCCGGGGAGAAACACCTCGTCATAAGCGCCGTCGACGACCACCACAAAGGGGAGCCGGTCGCCTGTAAGCACCTGAGGTGACTACCGGCGCAGATAAGAAGATAATTGTTGACGGAGCTTGTCGCTCTTATATGCGCGGCAGATCGGATTCCACCCTCGGAGATTTACCAGGCAGGGATTTTGCTCATGTTTTCTTGTTTTAATCCGGATAAGACGCCTGGCCGCAGGTGCGAGTGGAAGGGCGGGAACCTGCAGGAGTTCGTCAGCCAGTACAACCGGGAGTGTGGCACTACGTACGTTCTGGTGGAGTGCCTGGACGCCCCGAAGTCGGTGGCGCAACAGGCTGGCCTCAAGCAGCCCGAGGTCCTAGTGGAAGGTAGCCGCGGCGAAAGGCCGATGGTTATCGAGCGCAAGCAGGTGGTCACCGAATCCTACGCTGCACACCACGGTAATCTGCATGTCCTGTACAAGACGGTCTCGGAGTCTCTGGCGCCTCACTTGGGGGACGCGCTGTACGTCTTAGAGGTTACGGACGCCGGCCTGCGGGGAAAATGGAAGGGGGATGTGAAGGCGGCGGTCAAGGAGATCTCCGATCACGTCCTCGCTAACCTGCAGAGCGCCAGGAGCGGCACGGCCATCGGCGGCCAGCGGCCCTTCCCCTGGAGATTCAGCCGGGTACCGGCTCACGCGCGGGATGACGACGCCCCCGAGGTCGGGATCGGCGTGCAGATTCATGGCTCGGACACCTCAGCGGACGACCCGAAGACATTACTGCGCCAGGTCGCAGAGGCGTATGCGGAAACGAAAAAATTGTTAGAGCGGGTACTCGCCGAGGCGGGGCCGAAGTTTGTCGCCTACCAAGATCACCTCAAGGTCGTGGTGCTGGAGTTTTACGGCGACTGGAACCTCTTGGACGAGGACGATGCGAAGAGAATGGTCGGGGAGGTCGAGCTGCCGGCGCTGATTGACGAGGTGTGGATCGCGCGCCCCGAGTGGGTCTCCGAGGGGGATTATGAGATCGGCTACGACCGCGCCCGCTAGACGTGGGAGGCGAATGGTGAAGGGACGGAAGAAAGCCGGCGACCTGTTTCGTGAGAGCACCTCGCTCTTCGGCAGGAAGACCTCCTTCGCGGAGGCTTACCCTCAGATCGAAGACATCGAAGTCGAGGTGGAGGAGACCGGCCGCGGCGTCGAGTCGCGGAGTCGGAGTCGGAGGTATACGAAAGAGTATCTGCCCGGGGAGTTTGTCAACTGCAGCAACCCGATGTGTTACGGCGGGGGGTTCCAGTTAGGCCTGTATCTGCACGGCATGGTCTCGGATAAGAAGAGCGAGCTCGAAGAGTCGGCGCTGTGCAGTGGGAACGAGGGCTCGCCTCAGGGCCGGCGCGTCTACAGGAAGTGCCTGAACCTGTTCAGGCTGAAGATCAAAGTCACGTATAAAGACTCTCAGGGATGAGCGACCTGATCAATGTACCGTCTGATCGGCGGGGACTTCGGTGATCGACTCCGGGAGCAGCTCGCGGTTCACGGCGTAGGCAGCTTGGCCCTCCACTCGCTCGTCGGTCCTGAAGACGTACCCGGCATTTATCAGGCCGTCGAGGATGGCCTCCGTTTCGTCTCGCGTGTCCGGGGCGAGCCCCGTCAGGTCCTCGACGGTGAAGAGCGTGTCGGGCTCAAACTCACACATCGTGATGTACATCCCCAGCCCGCCAAACGTCACGCCGTTGGCCAACATCCGCTCCATCTCGGCGTTAGACAAGACGCATTTGTAGTGGCGGCTTTTTTTAACGACGATGATTTCGTCAGCCACGATTTGTGTCTCCTGCCCCGCGGGCGGATATGGATTATTCCCCGCGGGCTGTTATAGAGTAGCCTACCGCTTCAGGCCGGGGAGCATAGCAGAAAATACTCTGGCTGGCAGCCGGCCTCAGCCGATCTGATTCTCATACGGTTGCCGCATGGAAATGGACACAGAAGACTTGCCTCCCGTCGAGGGCTTAAAGTCAGAATACCTGGCCGACGGTAAGATCAGCCGCGCCGTCAACCACCACCTCAGCTTCTACATCTGGGCCTCCGGGAGGGACGTGCCCGCCGCCGACCCGGAGTTCGCGGCCCTCAAACTCCACCTCGAAGAAAAAGGCTCCGTCACCCGAGCGACCGCCCGCGCGATCCACAACGCCGCCATGAAGCACCTGCGGAATTGCGGCAGCCGACGCGCCATGGAGACGGCCTTCATCCCTTTCTTTCTTGGCTGCTGGCACCCTCTCCTGCAGAACAAAGACATGTACGAGGAGATGAAGGAAGCACTGAGGATGTTGCTCTCAAAAGCTCTGGGGGACGAGAGCCTCCTCCGGTGCGCGTTTAAGGTCGGCGCCTACGGATATTTAAGCGAGACGGCGGAGGAGGCGGGGTGGGAACTGCTGGAAAAGTATCCGGCCGATGTTGATCTCGTTCACCCAATGGCCGAACACCTCGCAGGCGATGGGCGGCGCGCCGAGGCAATCTCGGTCATTGAGCGCGCCCTGCGGGCGGGCTGCGCGGACATTGAGGTTCTGTCGACTCTGGCGCGACTCCGGAAAGAACATAAGGAGCGAGAAGAATTCCTGAGCTCGGCGCCGGAACGGTGGCCGCAGGTCAACTACTACCAGGAACATCTCCTGCGGCTGCTCGCCGCTGGCGGCCCGTCCGACGACTTCGGGGCGCTCGCTAAACAGTCCGGCATTCACCACATGAGCGTCTGGAATCA
>DASWNS010000007.1:0-5272 GCA_036399115.1 Pyrinomonadaceae bacterium
AGGACGCGAGAGAAGAGACACTCTTCTCTCGCGTCCTTCGGGGTTTCGACTTCGCGTGCTTTAGCGTCCGGTTCCCTTCACTTGCGCCATTCGTCTATCAACGAGGCAACCAGCCCGGTCCAGCCCGTCTGATGCGACGCGCCGAGTCCCATTCCGTTGTCGCCGTGAAAATACTCGTAAAAGAGAATGTAGTCGCGCCAGTGCGGGTCGTCCTGAAATTTTTGATACCAGCCATGCACGGGGCGACGTTGCTCCCTGTCGCGCGTGAAGATATTGATCAGGCGGTTGGCGAAACCTTGCGCCATGTCGTTGAGCGTCACGGGCGGTTCGCCTTCCACCGGACTCTCGATCTCAAACTTGTGCCCGTAGGCTTTGCCTACTTTGCGCAAAGCCTCGATCATCATGAAGGAAGTGGGAAACCAGACGGGACCACGCCAGTTGGAGTTGCCGCCCTTCAACATCTCGACCGACTCTGCCGGTTCATAACCCACCTGACTGCCGCCGAAATGAAACGGGTGCGTTTCGTGATATTTCGACAGGCTGCGCAACCCGTAATCGGAACGAAACTCCTGCGGGTCCCAGATGCGCCCGAGCAGGTGTCGCATCTGCTCCTGATTGACGATGGCGAGCACGTAGACGCGCTGGTCTTCGTGCTCGACGATCTGGACGCAACTCTGCACGATGTCCTGCCGGTTCTCGATGAACCAGCGCATCTCGCGGTGAAACTGCGTGAAGGGTTTGATCCAGTTCTCTTCGAGCCGCTCGATGGCGTAGAGCGGGATGAGGCCGACGAGCGAGCGCACGCGGAACTTATGATGCTCGCCGTTCGGGTAACTCAACACGTCGTAGAAGAAGCGGTCGTCTTCGTCCCACAGTTGATAACCGACGCTGCCCATCCTCTTCATCGCCGCGCCGACGTAGACGTAGTGCTGGAAAAATTTGGTGGCGAGAGCTTCGTAGGCCGGATTCTCTTTCGCCAGTTCGAGCGCGATGCGCATGAGGTTGAGGCAGAACATTCCCATCCAGCCCGTCGCGTCGGATTGTTCGAGCGTCGCCCCGTTCGGCAGTTCGTGGCTGCGGTCGAGCACCGTGATGTTGTCGAGGCCGAGGAAGCCGCCTTCAAAGACGTTGTTGCCTTCGCTGTCAACCTTGTTGACCCACCATGCGAAGTTGATCAGCAACTTGTGAAAACACTTTTCGAGAAACAGACGGTCGGCCTTGCCCGAAGCGATGCGATCCTGATTGTAGATGCGCCACACAGCCCACGCGTGGACGGGCGGGTTGAGATCGGAGAACTCCCATTCGTAGGCCGGAATCTGCCCGTTCGGATGTTGAAACTGTTCGAAGAGCAGCAGCCACAACTGCTCTTTCGCAAACTCCGGGTCAACTAACGCCAGCGGCGCGCAGTGAAAAGCCAGGTCCCACGCGGCAAACCAGGGATACTCCCACTTGTCCGGCATCGAAAGCACGCGCATGCTCTTGATGTGCATCCAGCGCGTGTTGCGTATGTGGCGGCGCGAGGCGGGCGGAGGCCACGCGGGATTATCGCCCTCGAACCATGCGCGCACGTCGTAGATATAGATCTGCTTGCTCCAGAGCATCCCCGCGAACGCTTGCCGCTGCACGCGCCGCTCGTCTTCGGTCGCCTTCGCGGGTTGGATCGCCGCATAAAATTGGTCGGCTTCGCGTCGCCGCTCCTGCACGATCTCATCCACGTCCGCGAGCGGCTTTTCCAACTTCTCATCCGACAGGCGCAGTCTTAAAACGACAGACCCTTGCGCCGGGACGTTAAACTCGTAATGCAGGCAAGCCTTCGTCCCGCGCTGCTCCGGATTGACGGTCGGTTCGCCGTTGATGATGTGGCGGTGAAACCCGTCTTTGACGTAAGGCTTGCGGCTTTCGACGTGTGCGCCCCAAACGCGCGGCGCGTTCGTCTCGTTGTCCGTGAAGAGTGGTTGGCCGCCCGGCTCGCCGTAGAGATAGCGCGTGCCGAGGCAATACTTGAAGGGCAGGCCGGGCAGCCCGCAAGTCTCTTCGTCGGAGGCGACGAGGCTCACAAAGTCTTCGCCGCTCTCGCCGAGGCTGATGATCGGTTCGGCAGACGGCTCAGCCCACCAAGCCCAGATATTGCGAAACCAGAGATGCGGCAGGAGATGAAGCGGCGCATCTTCCGCCCCGCGATTGAAGACTTCGATGCGGACGCAGATGTCTTCCGGCGTGGCCTTCGCGTATTCGACGAAGAGATCGAAGTAGCGGTCGTCTGCAAAGACGCCCGTGTCGAGCAGTTCGTATTCGGGTTGACCGCCGCCGCGCCGCGCACGGTTCTCCTCGATGAGTTGACTGTAAGGAAACTCGCGCTGCGGGTACTTGTACAGGTACTTCATGTACGAGTGGGTCGGCGTCGAGTCGAGATAAAAGTAGTACTCCTTCACGTCCTCGCCGTGATTGGCTTCGCTGGAGACGAGGCCGTAGAGGCGTTCTTTCAAGATCGGATCGCGCCCGTTCCAGAGTGCGAGCGCGAAGGTCATCAGTTGATAGCGATCACAAATTCCGGCCAGCCCGTCCTCGCCCCAGCGATACGCCTTCGAGCGCGCGAGGTCGTGCGGAAAGTAGTCCCACGCAGAGCCGTCCGCGCTGTAATCCTCGCGCACCGTTCCCCACGCGCGCTCCGAGACATACGGCCCCCACTTGCGCCACGGCTGAACAGGCGCGCCCGGAGAATCTTTTAATCGTTCGTGTTCTATGGTTGGCATGGAAATTTGAGTAAACTGAATTTCAAGTCGGGCAGAACAATCTCACGACGCGGGCGCAAAGACGCCTGACGAAAGGCGCGGAGAGAACCTGTCTTAACTTTGCGGCTTCACTTTCGACTTCACTTTCGCCTCTGTGCCTGCGCGTGAAATGCCCGCTCGCAGTGCGGCCTCACACTTTGACGTGTGGCTTCCTCACGCTTCAACGCGACCCGTCCAACTGCGTCAACTTCTCCACGCGCTCTTGATGTCGCCCGCCGTCGAAGTCCGTCTCAAGAAAGGCGCGAATCATGCGTGCGGCGAGTTCGGGTTCGATGAAGCGCGCGCCGATACAGAGCACGTTGGCGTCGTTGTGCTGGCGCGCGAGTCGTGCCGTCTCTTCGTTCCAGCAGAGCGCGGCGCGCACGCCCGGCACTTTGTTGGCGGCGATAGAGATGCCGATGCCCGAACCGCAGATGACGACGCCCCGCTCGACTTCACCGCTCGCCACCGCGCGCCCGACCGCCGCCCCGAAGTCTGGGTAATCCACGCTCTCAAGGCTGTTCGTCCCCTTGTCTTCAACTTCGACGCCGAGCGCGGCAATCTCGCGCTTCGCCGATTCCTTGCTCTCATACCCGGCATGATCGCTGCCGATGGCGACACGTTTTGGCCTCATAAAAAACAGGGATGAAGGATGAGGGATGAGGGATGAACAAGAAAAGCACTCGCGCTCTCAGGTCGTCTCCTTTCATCCCTCATCTCTCATCCTTCATCCTTTCTTAAGAGTTTGGCGGCGGCTTCGTCCAGAAACCATGCGAGCGCGCCTTCGTGCGGTTGAATGAGTTGTGAAGGGAGGCGTCGGGGTTCGCGTGCGCCGTACAGGACTTCCTGCAAACGCGCCGCCTTGCTTGCGCCCGTGACGATGAACAGCACATGGCGCGCGTGATTGATGGCGGGCACAGTCAGCGTCACACGAAAGGTGTCGAACTTTTCGACCCAGTTGGCCGTGACCCATGCCGCCTGCACGTCGAGCGCGCGTGTCTCGGGAAAGAGCGAGGCGGTGTGGCCGTCGTCGCCCATGCCGAGCATGACGAGATCGAAGCGCGGCCAGTCTTCGCCGTCGAAGAAGCCGCGCAGTTCGTCTTCGTAGAGACGCGCATTGGCAACCGCGTCGCCTTCGCCGCGCATGCGATGGATGTTCTGTTCGGGCAGCGGAACGCGCGCGAGCAAAGCCTCGTTTGCCATGCGATAGTTGCTCTCGGCATCGTCCGGCGGAACGGTGCGTTCGTCGCCGAAAAAGATGTGGACTTGCGACCAGTCGAGTTCGCGGCTCAACTCTTCGCCCGCGAGCATTTCGTAGACGCGCTTCGGCGTGGAGCCTCCGGCGAGCGCGACGCTGAAACGGCCTCGCGCCTGCGTGCTCTCCCGCGCGATCTCTATGAAACGAAGCGCGGCGGCGCGTGCTACGCCGGTCGCGTCCGCAAAGATTTGTAAATTTGGAGTCGCACGGTCGGCTGGCATAGAGTTGTCGAAATTTGAAGTCGATCAAATAACTTCGACGGCGCAACGGGCTGCACCATAGAGCGCGGCCTTGTCGTCGAGGATGACGCGCACGGGAACGTTGCTGACGAGCGCGGACATGCGCCCTTTATCTCGGAAGGCTCTCATGAAGGTGCCGTCTTTCAATTTCCCGATCAATTTGGGCGCGATGCCGCCGCCGATGTAGAGGCCGCCCGTCGCTTTCAGGATCAAGGCGAGGTTGCCCGCCATCGAACCGTAAATTTCTGCGAACAGATCGAGAGCTTTGACGGCCAACTCCGACTTTCCGTTCAGCCCGGCGATTGAGACTGCCGCCGAACCGTCGCCCGCTTTGATCTCTTCGGCCAGCCACACGGGTTCTTCGCCGTACTTGTGGTCACGCAGGAAACTGTAGATGTTGAAAAGCCCGGGACCCGACAGCACGCGTTCGTAGCTGACGCGCCCGCCCACCTGTGCGCGCATGTAATTCAGGAGTTCGTGTTCGATGGCGGTGCGCGGGGCGTAATCAATGTGGCCGCCTTCGGAGGCAATGGGGCGATAATGTTTGCCGTCGTAAAAAAGCCCGGCCATGCCGAGTCCCGTCCCGGCGGCGATGAGCGCGCGGTGCCCGCCGTGCTCCTCGTGCCCTTCGTTGAGCGTGTGCAGTTGCGCTTCGCTCAAGCCTTCGACGCCGTAGGCTGTCGCTTCCAGATCATTGATCAAGTTGACGCGCTTCAGTTTGAGAGTTTGCGCAAGCGTCTGCGCGTCTACGATCCACTTGAGATTCGGCGTCTTGACCTGACCGTCTTTCACGGGTCCGGCGATGCCGAAACAGGCGTGCGTCAATTGCGGCTGATGCTCTGCGACAAACTCCGCGACGATTGACTCCAGCGAGTCGTACTTGTTGCTCGGAAAACTTCTCTGCGCGAGCGGTTTCCCCGTCTGTCCAATTTCAAAGAGGGCGACGTTGGTTTTCGTCCCTCCGATGTCTCCGGCAAGTATCATGTCGTTAAAAAATTAATTCT
>DASWNS010000008.1:0-10406 GCA_036399115.1 Pyrinomonadaceae bacterium
GGTTTGGAAGGCGAGCCGGTTGGTGAAGCGCCGGTCGATCCAGACTTGAAGCCCGTGGTAATTGGAATCGCCGGTTGATTCGTCACGCGTCACGCCGTTGGTGAAACCGAAGCGGCGCGAGGAATCTGCCGAGCGCGTCCCGGCGGCCACGGCGGCGCGGAACTGCGGCAACACCTGATTGTAGTTGCCGTTGATGAGCCGCCAGAGATGGAGGCCGTGATTGCCGACGTAGGAGACTTCGGCCACGGTGTTCTTCATCACCTCGCGCGAGACGGTCAGATTCCACTGCCAGCTCTCGGGTGGCTTGAAGTTGGGATCGACGGAATTGACGCCGCCCAGACCCGCCGCCGAATTTCTCAACCCCGGATTGATCGTGTCGAGACTACGGCAGTTCGGACAGTCGGCCAGCGTGACCGCGTCCGGGTTCCAGCCCGAATCGACGACCGTGTTCCAGGGCGGATTGTTAGAGAGGCGAAGCAGCGAGGCGATCACGTTTGAACGACTCATGTAACGACCGAAGCCCATGCGAACGGCGGTCTTACCGTTGCCGTGTACGTCCCAGGCCAAACCGAGACGCGGCTGGATGCCGCCCTTGTAGGTGTTGACGAGCGCGCGCGGCAGACCCGCCTGCCCGGCCTGATCGGCGCGGACGAAGCCGGTGCTGAGCGTCTGGCCGTCGTAGAGTTCGGGTATCCAGTTGGTGATGCGGTTGTCGTCGGCGTAGGCGGGGGGGAAGAGCGAATAGCGCACGCCGAAAGTGAGCGTCAGGTTGGGACGCGCCTTCCAGGTGTCCGTGCCGTAGAACTCGAAGTCGTGCCAGCGTCCGAGCGTCGTGCCCTGATTCTCAAACTCTGTGTATTGAAGGATCGGTAAGTCTCTGAGCAGCAGTTCGGCGATGGCGTTGCCGGTGCGTCCGCCGTCCGACTGGATGGTGTAGAGGCCGCTCCCGCCGTTCGGTTTTTCGTTCTTGATGTTGTGACTGAAAAGGACGCCGAACTTCGTATTGTGTGAGCCGAGCACTTTGGAGAAGTCGTCTTTCCAGATGAAGAGGTCTTGGTGGTTATCCCACGGAGCCTGATGCCAGAGGGTCGGGTAGCCGCCCGCGCCCCAACCGACGGTCGGAAGCCCCGTGCCCTGAACGCGGGAGAAGACCGTGGGGAAAGTCGAAGCGATGTTCTCGTTGAGGGCTGTGCTCGCGGGGTTGGTCGTGACGAAGATGTCGTTTCCGGCGCGCGAGAACTGGAACTCGTTCACCGCCGTCGAACTCAGAGTGTTAGTCAACTTGATGGCGAAGCTCTGGCTCGGCTGTTCCCAGTCGGAGGCGAGCGTGGGGAACGGCGTGTCGCCCCAGAAGTTGCCCGCCGCCTGACCGTGCACCCACGTCTCGTTGATGTAGCGCACCATCAGGTTCATCTTGTCGGTAATGGTGATGTCGCCGCGGATGAGGTCTTGCCGGGTATCGACGGGCTGCAAGGGCGCGGAAATCCAGTTGGTGCCGGTCGGGTCGGCGGCGTTGTTCGGGAGCGGGAAGATGTTCATCAGGGCGAGTCCCGCGGGGCTTAGGCGGTTTTGCGGGATGCGGTTGCCGGGGAACGGCTGGCAGCCGACGGGTTGACCATTCGCATCTCTGACGAGCAGGCCGTTGGCCGGGTTTCGCTGGCAGGTGAGCGGGTCACGCGGCACGGGTCCCGTGAGCGTGCCGCTGAAATCTCCCAGACGCTCCTGCGCGGTCGGCACGCGGGATGTGAGCGGCGTGCCGCGACGCTCGCGCCGCCACTCCTCCGACCAGAAGAAGAAGACGCGATTCTTGATGATGGGGCCGTTGAAGTTGCCGCCGAAGTTGTTGTAACGCAGTTGGCCGCGCGGCGTGATCTCGTCGCCGACCTGCTTGAGGCCGAGTTGCACTTCGGGAGAGTTCGGCCCGTAATTGCCTGAGCGGTTGGCGAACCAGTCGTTAGCGTTCAGTTTGTCGTTGCGGAAAAATTCGAAGAGCGAGCCGTGAAACTCGTTGCCGCCGCCCTTCGTGATGAGATTGATGACCGCGCCCTGCGCCTGCCCGTACTCCGCGCTGAAACTGTTGCGCTCGACGCGGAACTCGGCGATGGAATCAATTGAGGGGAAGACCAGGAGCGTGGCGTTTGAACCCACGTCCATGTTGTTCACGCCGTCAACCGTCCACATGTTGGCGTTCGACTGGTTGCCGTTGACCGAAACGTCTACGTGCGAGTCGAGGCCGGTGCCGCGCGTGCCGAACGCGCCGCCCTCGTTCGGGGCGGAGAGGCCGGGCACGAGCGTCACGAGCGCAGCGTAGTTGCGCCCGTTCAGAGGAAGTTCCGTCACCTGCTTTTCGGAGATGAGGCTCGACACCTTGCCGCTCTCAGTCTCGACGAGGCGCGCCGCGTCCGTCACCGTCACCGTCTCCGTCACCGCGCCGACTTCGAGTTTGAGATCGACGACCAGACTATCGCCGACGTGTACCTCGACGCCCGTGGCGACCGTCTTTTTGAATCCTTGCGGCGACGCGCTCACGCTGTAGCGTCCGATGGGCAAACTTTGCGCCGAGTAGTCGCCGTCGTCGTCCGTCTTGACGGTGCGCGTCTGTCCGGTCGTCTCTTCGGTGATGACGACCTCCGTTTTGGGGACGGCGGCTCCCTGCGGGTCGCGCACGCTGCCGCTGATGCTGCCGACGGTGCTCGTCTGGGCATGAACGCCGGTCAGCAGACCTGCTCCAAGCAAGACCACTGCGAGGTGAAGAGTTAACTTCTTTTTCATGGCTCTGATTCTCCTGACGCCTTCCGGAAGTCTCTCCGGCTTGACGGACGGCACTTGACGATTAATCAAACGAAACGCTCAAGATGAACCCTTGAACAGGGTTCGTGAAGTTTTGCAGCGTGAGGCGCGTGCCCCGGCTCCCTAGCCCTTCTCTGGTTTCGCTTTCCTCGCAGCTACGAATTAAGAGTTCAAAAGTCCGGCTGAGCGCCGGGTAGATTAAGACTTACATACACTTTATACCCGTTGTTAACCATCCCAAAAGTTACCGTCAGTAAGATACGGTATACATGCCGGTTCAGGGCGCATATCCCTGAGAAAACAGCGCGTTACATGAAAGATGTAACGGGGTTACATGGCAGGCGGCGCAAACTGCCCGCAAGGTTGGCCTGTCGCCGCCGGTGGCAGTTGTTGAAAAGCGGCGGGTAGGCTTATAATTCGGCCACCGTCACACGGGACGCGCCAGCCTTTAGTTTGGACACCGAACAATCTGGGTTAAATTCGCGCTTGCTTAAGAACGACGCCCCTCCGCGTCGTCTGCATCTCCGGGCGTACTCTTAAATCAGGTTAGTGATCGAGATTATGGAATTAGGCAAGGAACAGAAACTTGAGCAGTTGGAGAAAGTGCTGCATAGCCGCACGCTCCAAAACTCCGAGAGCCTGAAGGCGTTCCTCCGCTTCGTCGTGGAGAAGACGGTTGCCGACGAGGACGTGCTGCTCAAGGAGTACACGATTGCCACGGAAGTTTTCGGACGCAACGGCGACTACGACCCGCGCATTGATTCGGTCGTACGCGTGCAGGCCGGGAGGCTGCGTACGAAGCTACAGGAGTATTACACCACGGAGGGCAAGGCCGATCCCGTCATCATCGACCTTCCCAAAGGGCACTACCACCCCGTCTTCAACTGCCCCCACCCGCCAGCCGCGATTGAGACGGCGACCGGCGTGACGGCGGATAGTCAAACGACGACAGAGGCGGCGCGCGCGGCGGATGCTCAAGCGCAGGCCGGGAGCGCGCACGCGCGTGGCCGGGGCAGAGCCTTGACTTTCCTGCTGGCCGCGCTCGTCGTCGTGCTCGTGGTTGCCGTCGCGGCGTTGTACAACTCGAACCGTGAGTTGCGGCGGCAGGCGTCGAACGCGGACGCCGCGCTCGACCCCGCCGACTTCAAGGCCGTCTGGAGTCCGTTCATCAGCGATCCGGAATCGCCCTTGCTCGTCCTGAGCAACCCGACCGTCTATCGCTTCCTGAACGAGGCCGACCCCGACTCGCTTGAGCAACGTGCGATCCAGTTGACGCCCGAACAAACCCGCTCGCTTGTTGACGCGCCGGAGTTCAGAGGACAATGGACGGGCGGCGACTCGCCCCGGCTCATCCCCTCGCTCGGCATGTACACGGGGATGGGCGAGGCCATCGGCCTCTATCGTCTGACAGACCTCTTCCGCACGGCGCAGAAGACCATCCTGCTCCGGCAAAGCCGACACGCCAGCGCAGCCGATTTGAAGTATCGCAACGTGATCCTGCTCGGCAGCATTTACGTCAACGAATGGACGCGCCGCCTGCCTACGGTGGAGAGTTTCAACTACACATTCTCCGCGACGATTGAGAACCGCGACCCGCAGGCGGGCGAGGAGCGCGAGTACAAACCGCAGTTCAACCCGCAGACGGGCGAGTTGACGGTTGACTACGCGCTCATCACCGTTAAGCCGAACGTCTCCGGCGAACATGCCGTGATGACGCTCGCAGGTATTTTCAGCGAAGGGACGGAGGCCGCCGCCGAGTTCGTCACGACGCGCAACCATCTGGCCGTCCTCGGTCAACGCCTGCGCCAACTCGGCGGGCAGAACGCGCCGCCGAAATATTATCAAGCCCTCCTCAAGGTCGAAGTCGAGAACGGCACGCCGACCACCATCACGCTCCTCTCTCTCCGCGCGCTGCCTGAAAAACAGTGACGAGTGACGAGCAAGCAGCCGTCAACGTGAAGTTGTCACTTCAAATTCCGGGCGCGCTTCTTACAACTACAACTCAGTTTTTCCTTCGCGCCTGTGCGCCTCTACGTGAGTTATCTCCTTCCCAAGGATAAGTCTCACGCAAAGACGCACAGATAGCGCGGCGGGGGTTGTGAAGCGTGCTTTGAGTCGTATCCGACCGCAAGCCGTTTCGCCTGTCACTCGTCACTTGTCACTTGCCACTCGTCACTAAAGTAAACTTGTCGGAGAGTCCGCCGACGAGCACTTCGAAGTCTCCCGGCTCGACGACGGGCTGATTGTTCTGACCGATGAAGGAGAGGTCTGCGCGTTCAAGCTCGAAGGTGAGCGTGCGCGTCTGGCCGGGCGCGAGATGAACTTTGGCAAAGCGTCGGAGCCGCTTGTCGGGCGGCGTGATGGTCGCCACGAGATCGCGCACGTAAAGCTGCACGACTTCGCTGCCCGCGCGCCTTCCCGTATTCGTCAACGTCACACTGACGCCCAGCTTGTCCGCCTCGCTCAGACTCTTCCGGCTCAGGCGCAGGTCGCCGTACTTGAAAGACGTGTAGCTCAGGCCGTGGCCGAATGCCCATTGCGGGTTGAAGGGCGTGAGGCCGAAGGTCGTGCTCTCGTTCTCGTAAGACTTGTGATCGTAGTTCAACAGCGCGTTCGGGTGGCGCGGGTAGGTGAAGGGCAGACGCCCCGAAGGATTGTAGTCGCCGAAGAGCACGTCCGCGACGGCATCGCCGCCCTCGTTGCCGGGGTTGTAGGCCAACAGGATCGCGCCCGCGCGTTCGGCGATGCGCGCGATGATGCGCGGGCGACCCTCTACGAGCACGTAGACGACGGGCTTGCCTGCGGCGGCGACGGCCTCCGCGAGTCGCAGTTGCGGTTCGGGCAGAGTGAGATCAGTGATGTTGCCCGGCGTCTCCGTGTAAGAGCCTTCGCCGAGACACAGGATCACGACATCTGCATCACGCGCCGCGCGGGCTGCGGCGGCGATGTCAACCTCCTCGTCGAAGTCCGTGGGCGTGACGTTTGAAGGCGCGTTGCCGTTGCGCCTGATGCGCGTGCCCGCCACGTAGCTCATGTTTGCCTTGCCGACTTTCGCTTCGATTGCCTGCCGGATCGTCGGGCGGTCTTTCGGGTAGAGCGACTCCTCGGAGCCTTGCCAAACATAGGTCCAACCGTTGTTGAGCGAGATGAGCGAATCGGCTGTGGGACCTGTCACGAGCACCTTGCGGTTCTTCGCGAGCGGCAACAGTTCGTTCGTGTTCTTCAAGAGCGTCATCGCTTCGCGCGCCGCTTCCAGACTCATGCGGCGCGACTCCGGCGTGGCAAACTTCGCACGCAGCGACGCGTCCGGCATCGAGTCCGTGAATAGTCCGAGTTCAAATTTCAGAGTCAGGATGCGACGCACGGCCTCGTCAATGCGCGACTGCGGAACTGCGCCCTCACGCGCGAGCGCGAGCAGGTGATCGGCGAAGCTGTAGTCGCTCGGCACCATGCTCATGTCAACTCCGGCCATGACGGCCATGCGCGTCGCCTCTTTTTCGGTCGCCGCGACGCGATGAATGTTGACCAGCTTTTTAATGTCCTCCCAGTCCGAGACGGCGACGCCGCGAAAGCCGAGTTCTTTGCGCAGGATGTCCGTCAGAATGAAGTGGCTTGCGTGGACGGGCACGCCGTTGATCTCGCCGGAGTTGATCATCACAGTGCGCGCGCCCGCGTCAACGGCAGCCTTGAAGGGCGGCAGCACATACTCGCGCAGGTAAATCTCAGGAATCCAGGCGGGCGTCCGATCCCGCCCGCTCAGAGGAAGGCCGTAGCCCATGTAGTGCTTGAGACACGCGGCGACGCGCTCGGACGAAGAGAGGTTCAGCCCCTCGTAGCCGCGCACGGAGGCGACGCCCATCACAGAGATGAGATACGGGTCTTCGCCGTAGGTTTCCCACATGCGCGGCCAGAGCGGCTGGCGTCCGGTGTCGAGGACGGGCGAGAAGGTCCAGGGGATGCCCGCGGCGCGCGTCTCGATGGCCGCCACTGCCGAAGCGCGCTCCATCAGTTCGGGATTCCACGTCGCGGCCATGGCGAGCGGTTGCGGGAAGAGGGTTGCGCCCTGCACGTAGTTTGCGCCGTGGATCGTGTCGATGCCGTAGAGGACTGGAATCTTGTGCCGCGTGCGACGGGCGGCCTCCTGAATCTGACGGATGGTGTCGTGCCAACGGTCGAGCGTGAGCGCCTGATCTGCGACGTTCAGGATCGAGCCGACGCCGTACTTGACGACCGCCTTCTCAAGTTTCGCCGGGTCGATCTTGATCTCCTGATTCCTGCCCGTCGAAACCATGCTGATCTCAAGTTGGGTCATCTGCCCGACCTTCTCTTCGAGCGACATCTTCGACAGCAGTTCGTCTGCACGCCGCGCGGCCTCCGCGTTCGACGCGGGCGGGGCGAGCATCCGGCGAAAGACGGTGTGGCTGTCGGTTAGTTCGCTGGCGGTCGCTGTCGTAGTGGCAGTGCGCGCGGAGGCGGCGGTTTCCTGTTGCCGTGCGGCGCTCGTGTGGAGCGGCAGCAGCGCATACAGAGATAGTGCGGCGAAGGCGTAGGTCGCGAACATTCTTTTCATGTCGGAATTTTCCCTTGCTGACTCTGAGGATGGACTCGGCGTTACGGCGCACTTGTCGAGCCTGTATCGTGCGGATGACTTCTATAATGCGGGCGGGGTGAAACGTAAGTTACAAACCGTTAAGCGGGACTTTGCAGATTGCCGATTGCGTAATGCAGTGTGTGGTTGAGAAGGTTAACTCACTTCTCACCTACGCCCGGTTCGCAATCGTTAATCCTCACACTATTTTTTGTGCGACTTGTTGAGGCGTTCGGCTGTCCGCCTGATGCCGCCGCTGAGCAGGATGATGTGGCGCAGGTCGCGGTTGGCCTTCGCGGACTGTTCGACGTTGACGACTTCCGGCACTTTGAAGACAGGGCTTTCGGTGAAACTATCGATCCGCTTGCACATCGTCACGAGCGCGTCTTTTAACTGCTCATCGCCGATCTCGACGGGCGTTTCCGTTGCCTTCTTCTCGTTCGCGGCAACTTCGCGCAACAGGTGCGTCTGCATACGCCCGGCGCGACGGTTGACCTCACCCGTCTCCGCCGCGATGAACTTGTAGTCCAGCGGCTTCTCGGACTGTAGGTGGCGCACGAGCTTGTTGCGCAGAATCTGTATGTTCCGAAAGTCTTCACGCAACTGTTCGGCGGCGGCCTGTGCGCCCCTCCGGTCTTTAGACTTCACCGCCCCCAACATCTCCGCGCTACGGAGTTGCGCCTCGCGCTGCTGCCGCTCGCGCACCTCTCCGAACGGGTCGCGCTGCCCCGGAGGCGGCGGGCCGCCCGGCGTAGTCTGCTGCGCCCGCGCCGAATGCGCCGCGAGCGTCAACAGACAGACGACCGCGACAAAGCCCGCCACGATGATTGACGAAGACGCACGCTGATTCTCCATAGCAGTCTCCTTAAATATCTTGCAGAGAGTAGGCGGGCAGTATAATCCCGCACCTGCCCCCCGACAATACCTGCGAGTCCTATCAAGTCTTTAGCGACTACCCCGGCCACTTTCGGCCAGCGTCATGCTTGAGCAGAAACTTATGTTGTCGAATCTATGAAATTTTTTACAAAAACCTCTTGCATTATTAAAACGGCTATGTATAATGTGCGCCTCACTGCGGGAGTTTACTGCCTGTAACCCATTGTCTGCCTTTGCCGAAAGTTAGTCTCAGTCGAGTCGGCATCGGGTTCAACATCAACGTAAATTCATAACCTCGCGCACCCTGCGGAGAGTTACGGATTCCTCACCGTAGCTATCCTTGCACGAGTCTCTGTTATCGGCGTCATTATTTAACAGGAGCCTCGTCCGGCGGACTGGTTCTATCTACCTAAACCTCGCAACCCCTCCAAAGGAGTAGAAATGAAGAGATTTTTTGCGTCGATTCTTGTTATCGCCCTGTGCTCTATGATGGTTTCGCCGGGGCTGGTTTATAGTCAGCGTTCGAACAAGGCGGCCAAGCTGGCGCGCGCCGAAGCGGCCAGCCTGCTGCGCCTGCAAAAGAAACTTGCCAGAAAAGGCATCGCCCCCAACGACGTTAAGACCCTGCGCGTTTTCGAGGACACAGACCGTGCGGAACGCGTGCACACGCACGTCCAGCAGACACATCAAGGCGTCCCCGTCTTCGGCGGCGAAGCGATTGTCCACCTCAATGCCGCGACCGAAGAGGAAGCACAGCCGACGACCGACACACTCATCGCCGGAGTCTCTGTTTCCACGACGCCGGGAATGACGGTGGGCGACGCCGTCCGTCTGGCGAAGTCCGAGTACAAAGTGAAGAAGGGCTGCGACGAATGCTTCACGGACGCGCCGCAGACTGATCTGTGGGTGCTTCGCCACGAAGGCGAAGATCACCTCGTCTACCGCGTGCAACTCTCGCGCCTCGACGGCACGGAGCACACGTCCGAGCCGGTCTACTTCATAGACGCACACACGGGCGCGCTCGTCTGGAGTTACGACAACTTGCAGACGCAGGCCGCGACCGGAACCGGCGTTTCCCTCTACAGCGGCACGCAGGCCATCAACACCTTCAAGTCCGGCACGAGCTACTACATGGAAGACAACGCCCGCGCGCTCGGCACCTTCGATAACCGCAACTCGGCGAAGATCAACTCGATGCTCGGTTACATTACGAGCTACGGCTCGATGTACAGGTTCGCCGACGCCGACAACTTCTGGGACGCGGCGACCGCCAGAGCGGGCGTCGATGCACACTACGGCGCGGCCAAGACTTACGACTACTTCCTCAACGTGCATGGTCGCAACGGCATCGACGGCGCGGGCGGCCCTCGCACGCTGGCTTCCGCCGACGGTTCAACCGGCCTCATCAGTTCCATCGTCCACTTCGGCAAGGCCTACAACAACGCTTTTTGGAGCAGCACCAAGAACCAGATGTTCTACGGCGACGGCGACGGCACGAACTTTTCGCCTCTCGTCACGCTCGACATCACCGGCCACGAGATGCAGCACGGCATCACCTCGCGCACGGCAAACCTGACCTACGCGAACGAGTCCGGCGCGCTCAACGAATCATGGTCGGACGTTTTCGGCGCGATGGTCGAACTTTACGCAGAGGGACAGGAGACGCCCACTACTTGGTGGATCGGTGAAGACGCCAACACTCCCGGCGTCGCGGGCGACGCTCTGCGCTACATGGACACCCCGCACAAGGCCGGCAACTACGGCTACACGACGAACGACGACCCCGATCACTACTCGGAGCGTTACACCGGCACGGGCGACAGCGGCGGCGTCCACATCAACTCCGGCATCCCCAATCACGTCTTCTATCTTTTGGCTAAAGGCGGCACGCACGCGCACATCGTGGGTGCTCCCGTCACGGGCATCGGCGCTGACAAAGCGGCCAAAATCTGGTACAAGGCGCTCACCACCTACATGACCTCCTCGACCAACTTCACGGGCGCGCGCACGGCGACCTTGGACGCAGCCAACGCCCTCTACGGCGTGGGCAGCCCCGAGTCAATTTCCGTCGCGCAGGCGTGGTCTGCCTGTGGGATACTCTAGGCTCCCGGCCAGAGCGTAAAGCACAGTCGAAGTAGAGAGGGCGCGGCGG
>DASWNS010000009.1:0-3585 GCA_036399115.1 Pyrinomonadaceae bacterium
TTGACGGCATCATCGCGACCAACACGACGACGGCGCGCGTGAATCTCGTACACACCCCGGCGGGCGTTGCTTCTTCAATCGGCGCGGGCGGTTTGAGCGGCGCACCCTTGCGCGCGTGTTCGACGGAAGTGATTCGTGCATTGTATCGTCTCTCGCGCGGAGAGATCAGGATTATCGGCGTCGGCGGAATCTTCAACGCGGCTCATGCGTGGGAGAAGATTTGCGCCGGAGCGAGCCTCGTGCAACTCTACACGGGTTTCATCTACGAAGGACTCACCGCCGCACGCGACATCAACGAAGGACTGGCGGAACTTCTCCGGCGCGAAGGCTTTCGCACGCTCGAAGAGGCCGTCGGCTGCCGTGCGGAAGAACCTGTCAACTGATAGCGATTCGCAGTTAGCTGTCAGCAGAGAGCCGGATGGTTCGGAGTTATCGTTGAAACTGATAGCAGGCTATCTTGTTGCCAACAGTTAATAGCTATCAGCTAACAGCCTCTTTATGCACAACAAACTGATCATCGCGCTCGATGTGGAGACGGCGACGGAAGCGCGCAGGCTCTTTTCATTGCTCGGCGCGGAGGCGGGGATGTTCAAGGTCGGCTCGCAACTGTTCACCGCTGCGGGACCAGAGTTCGTGCGCGAGATCACGGGCGCGGGCGGGCGCGTCTTCCTCGATCTCAAATTCCACGACATCCCGAACACGGTCGCCTCCGCCTGCCGCGAAGCTGTGCGGCTCGGCGTCTCGCTCTTCAACGTGCATGCGGCGGGCGGAGGCGAGATGATGCGGCGCGCGGCGGAGGCCACGAGGGAAACCGCCGCACGCGAAAACTTGCCGCGACCGGAATTGATCGCCGTCACCGTGCTGACGAGCGCAGACGCGGGCGTGCTGCGGGAGATTGGCGTCGCAAACGAGTTGGAAGCGCAGGTGAAGATGCTGGCCGGGTTGGCAGCGTCGAACGGGTTGGACGGCGTGGTCGCCTCGCCGCACGAGATAAGGGCGGTGCGCTCGGTCGTCGCGCGCGAAAGTTTCCTGCTCGTTACGCCCGGCGTGCGCCCTGCGGCGGCGGCGCATGATGATCAGAGACGCGTGATGACGCCCGGCGAAGCCGTGCGCGCCGGGGCGGATTACATCGTCGTTGGGCGCGCGATCCTGAACGCGCCCGACCCGCAGCGCGCAGCGCAGGAGATGGTCGAAGAGATGCAGCGCGCCGGGCGAGAATTGTCGAGCATCAGGTCAGGAGAGAAAAGCATCTGAAGTGAGGCCGCCGGTGGCGCGACGCGCGCCGTTATGTCGTCGCCTGACAGGTGCGCCCGCGTAGCCGTGTAGTGTAAGCTAGCGAATATCGTTTCCCCCGTCGAAGGTTTAGGAACAGCAACGGCGCGTGCGGCGTGTAAGGCTGAATGCTCCGTGCTGCTTGCTGCGGGCGGGATGTAGGAAAAGTTTTAGCGAACCTGCGGAAATGAGGAAGTTACTTTTGCACCGAAGACACCGATTGCTGCTGCCGACGTTCACACTCCTGTTCGTAATCTCGACGCTTCCGGTGTCGCTCTCCGCACAGCAAACTTCGAGCAACGCCCCCGCCGCCCCGGCAGCGACGGGCGAATTCTCCCCCGCGCCGTACCGTGCGGGCGAAAAACTGACCTATAACGTCTCCTTCTCAAACTTCCTGAGCGCAGGCTACGTGGAATTATTCAACGCCGGGCGCGGCCAGTTTTTCAATCGTGAAGGCTTCGAACTGCGTGCGCGCGTCCAGAGCGTCGGCATCGTGCGCGCCGCGCTCTATGCCATCGACAACGAATACACGGCCTACGTCGATCCGCAAACCGGACTCCCCTTTCGCACACGCATCCAGAATCTCGAAGGACAGGGCGCGGCGCAAGGCTCGACCATCGCGGCACAACTCCCGCCCCCCGTCGAAGCGACGCCCGCGACTTATGATTTTCTCTCCGCTCTCTATCGCATGCGTGCGCTGCCGCTCACGCCGGGCGCAACCTATCGCGTCAGCGCACAGGGCGGCGTCATGCAGTACGATGCGGAGGTGCGCGTCGTCGGGCGCGAGACGGTGAAAACCCCCGCGGGCAGTTTCAACGCCGTCGTGACGCAGTTGCGTGTGCGCGGCAATCCGGCGGCGAGCGACTATCGCCCGCGCATCTATTTCACGGACGACGAACTACACGTCCCGGTCTTGTTGACTGCGAGATTGAAGACCGGAGAGCTTCGCGCAGAGTTGGCGAGTTCCGAGTTGATTAACCTGACGCCGCAAGCCCCTACCGATGCCGGGGGCGTTATCGCCTTACAGCCCAACACGAATCCGCCGCCGCCGGGAAGAGTCGTCGTGCCGTCGCCCGCCGCTGGCGGCGACGGCGCAGTTGCCGCCGGAGCGTCTGATGCGAATTCGAATCTCTCCGATCTGCCGTTCAAAGTCGGCGAGCAGTTAAACTTCAACTTCTTTCTCGGCACGTCGCCGCAACCCGTCGGCATCGCCAGCTATCACGTGCGCGCACGCAACCGCTACGGCGGGCGCGACGGCCTCTGGCTCTCCGCGACGATGGGCACGACCAACGCCCTACAGCAACTCTTCCCCGTCGCCGACAAGATCGAGACTTACGTTGACGTGAAGACGCTGCTGCCCTTCCGCAGCCAGTTGCAGATACGCGAGGGCAACCATCGCTTGCAGGGCGTCGTCTCGCTCGATCAGGAGCGCGGTTCGGCCACCGTGACGGACGGCAGCACCATCGAGATTCCCGTCGGCACCTATGATCTCGTCTCGGTCATCTACGCCCTGCGCTCGTTCGACCTGACGCCGCCCAAGCGCAACGCCGTCTCGCTGCTCATCAACAAACGACCGCGCACGCTCTTTATCACCTCACTCAAACGCGAGACGATTGAACTCGGCGGCAAAAGCATCCCCGCCTATCAACTCGCGCTCGCCACAGACGAACCGCAAGGCAACCGTCTCAACCTGCGCCTCTGGGTCGGCTCAGACCGTCGCCGCCTCCCTCTGCGCCTGACGGCCACCACCCCCCTCGGCCCCGTCCGCGCAGACCTCTCCATCATCCCGCTCACCACCCAGTAAGAGTTCGCCGCACGCGCGAACCCGCCGACGGGCAGCCTCCCTAGATGAAATTGAAAATTGATTTCATTTAATCTATACTCATCGCGCGATTGAAGACAGACGGCTTTTAGTTATTCGACTCCCCAATCCTGAGGCCGCGCGCCATCGTCGAAGCAAGCGAAAAATGGTTTCAGTCAACAACAATTTCATGGATGCGTCGGCGACTGAGGGGGGGCGTGCCGCGAAGAACGAACGGCGCGGCGCATTGACGTTGAACGCGCTGCCGTACGGGCAGGAAGCGCGCGTCGTGTCTGTGGAGGGAGAGGGCGCGGTGGCGCGTCGCTTGATGGAGATGGGAGTTGTGCCCGGCGCGCCCGTGTGCGTTATCAAGGCCGCGCCGCTCGGCGACCCCATAGAAGTGCGCGTGCGCGGCTATCATCTCGCCCTGCGCCGCGCCGAAGCGCAAACGATCCTGGTAGTGACGGGTGACAGGTGATAGGTGACAAGATAAAGCCGTGAATCGTGAATCG
>DASWNS010000010.1:0-2197 GCA_036399115.1 Pyrinomonadaceae bacterium
AGTCGTGCCTGCGGCGGTTTCGGCGACGAGGAGATCGACGACGGCTTCGAAGTTTTCCGTGCGGGCGAAGACCTGTCGTTGGCGCGACGCGCCGTTGCCCCGCGCCAGCGTGTAGCGTGTGAGGGCGGCCACCTCTTCCCAGTTGCCGTCCGTTTCGAGCGCGGGTCGCAGGTGCGCGAGTAGTTTCTCGATGAGGTCTGCGGCGGGCAGCGCGCGTCCTTCGATGGCGTCGATGAGTTCACCGTCCAGCCCGTAGCGTGCGGCGCGCCACTTGGCGGCGCGAAGCACTTCGGGGCGCACCTCCGTGAGCGGTTCGCCGCGCATCAAGTGTTCGTAGGCGGTGCGCGTGAGCGCGCGCACGAGTCCGGCGATCATGACGGCCTCGTCAATGGTCAGGCAAACGTCCGTGACGCGATACTCAAGCGTCTCGAAGCGCGCCGAGGGGCGCACGTCCCAGTAGATTTTCGTCCCGTCGGAGACGCTCCTCGTGGCGACGAGCTTTTCGACGAGCGCGTCGTATTCGGCGCGCGAGCGGAAGACCTGCGGCGTGCCCGACATCGGCCAGCGTCGCCAGATCGCGGTGCGAAAACTGGCGTAGCCCGTGTCACAGCCGAGCCAGTAGGGCGAGTTGGCGGCGAGCGCGAGGAGCGGCGCGAGCCACAGGCGCACGCGGTTCATGACGTGAATCGCCGCCTCGCGGTCGTTGATGCCGATGTGGACGTGACAGCCGAAGATCAACTGCTCGCGCGCCAGTTGTTCATACTCTTCGGCGATGCCGCGATAGCGACGCTTGGGCGTCAACTCCTGATCTTCCCAGTGGGAGAAGGGGTGCGTGCCCGCCGCCGCGATGAGGTGGCCGTCGGATTCAGCAGCCGTGATGATCTCGCGGCGCAGGTGCGTGAGTTCGTCGCGCACCTCCGTGAGCGTCGCGCAGATGTTGGTGCCGATCTCGATCTGCGAGAGGTAGAGTTCCGGCGTGACGCTGTCGCCAACGGCCTCCTGCGCGTCCGGCAGGATACGCAGCGCGCGCGGGCGCAACTCGCGCGTCTCCCGGTCAACGATCTGATATTCCTCTTCGACCCCGATGGTAAACTGCTCTTTATCCGCCATGCCTTGAAGTGTACAATAGGTTTCGTAATGCCAAAACGGTCGGGCTTGATTCTCCCACTGATGCTTTTTCTGTCGGTCGCTTTCAACGCCGCCGCAGCCCAGACGGGGCGCACGCGCACGCTCTCCGGTACGATCCTCACACAGCAGAACGAAAGAATCGCGGGCGTCTCGATCCTCGTGCGCTCCGCTTCGGGCGAGCAGAGAGTTGAGAGCGACGCCGAGGGAAATTTTCGCCTCGCGGTGCCCGCCGAAACTCTGTCGCTCAGGTTCTTCGGAAAGAGCCTCGCGCTCTTGTCCAGGACTATCAAACCGGACGAGCCGAGCGAGAATCTCGAAATTCGTGTCGCCTACATCGTCCCGCCCGTACACGAATCGGTCGTCATCGAAGCCGCCGCGCTCGACCCGACGCTCGACCGGCGCAACGCCACCGTCTACAACCACACGCTCACCCTGCGCGACGATCAACTCTTTCAAACCCTGAGCGCGGGAATCGACGCGGGGCAACACGAAGGCGGCGGCAAGTCTCTGGAGATACGCCGCTTCGGGTTCAATCTGGATCACGGCGGCGTGGGCGGCGGCCTCAAAGTTCTGGTCAACAACGTGCAGCAGAATCAGGCGACGCAGGGACACGGGCAAGGCTACCTCGGGCAGTTGAAGAGTTTGACGCCGGAACTCGTCGAGGACGTGGACATCCTGAACGGGCCGTTCAGCGCGCAGTACGGCGACTTCTCCGGCCTCGGCGTCGTGCACATACGCCTGCGCGAGTCTCTGCCCGACACGCTCACCCTGCGGCTTCAGGGCGGCTCGTTCGACACCTTCCGCACCTTTCTCGCCTACAGCCCCACGCTCGCGCGCGCCGACGCTTTTCTCGCCTACGAAGGCACGCGCACCAATGGCGCGTTCCAAAACGCCCTGCGCTACGGGCGCGACAACCTGACCGCCAACTACACGCGCCGACTCACGGACAAGCGCGCCCTCGGCTTCAAATTCAACTTCGGGCGCAACGCGTTCTTCTCTTCCGGCCAGATACCTCTGGACGAAGTGGCGGCGGGGCGTCTGGATCGTTTCGGCTTCATCGACCCGGACA
>DASWNS010000011.1:0-4894 GCA_036399115.1 Pyrinomonadaceae bacterium
CTGTCAGGCGGCGTTCGTCCTTGTCAACTTCCTTGATCTTGAACTCGGCCACGTCGCCCACTGTAAACTCGCTCTTCGGTTGACGACCCGACCAGCCCATGTCCTTCGCCGTCAACGTCGCCGTGTAGCTGCCGAAGCGGACGGTCGCTACGTTCCGCGCCTGATCAATCGACATCACGAGGCCGCGCGCGTAAGTGTCGGGCGCGTAGTTGCTGCCGTACCATTCGGGCAGGACGAAAGAGGCGAGTTGTTGCGGTGTGGCCTGGCTCGCGCCGTTATTGTTTTCCGTAGTGATGTTGGTGTAGGCCGAACGCCAGCCGCGATGGCCTCGATCATAGACGCGCAAGCCGTGACGCACGACCTCATAAGCCTTCTTCTGCGCCGCCGCGTTGATCGTGGAATAGACGGAGAGCCCGCCGAGCGCGACGCGCGTGGTGTACTTCTCTTCGATGTGCTGCCTGATCTCTTCCACCGGATATTCGAACCACGCATGCGAGGCCGAAGGCGGCGGGTAGTAGGCAGTGTCGGCGATCTTGATCGGCTTCGACTTGGCTGCGTCGGCCTCGGCCTGTGAGACGAAACTGTGTCGAGCCATGAGTTCGAGTACGAGGTCGCGTCGATCTTTCGCCGCTTTGGGGTTGACCGTCGGAGAGTATTGCGCGGTCGAGCGCGGGATGCCCGCGAGCAGTGCGGCTTCGTCGAGCGTCAAATCCTTGGCGTGCTTGTTGAAGTAGGTTTGCGCGGCGGCCTCGAATCCGTAGGCGCGTGCGCCGAGGAAGATGTGGTTGACGTACATCTCCATGATCTGGTTCTTCGTGTAGTAACGCTCAATCTGGAGCGCGATCGCCCACTCGTTGACCTTGCGCGTGAGCGTCTGCTCGCGCGAGAGGAAGAGGTTCTTGGCGAGTTGCTGCGTCAGGGTCGAGCCGCCTTCGCGCCTGTCTGCCGTGATGTTCTTCCACGCCGCACCGATGATGCGTATGGGGTCGATGCCGACGTGGTCGTAGAAGCGCGCGTCCTCGACGGCGAGGATCGCGTTTTTTAAGACGGGCGGAATCTCTTCGTACTTGAGCGGGATGCGCCGCTCCAGTGCGAACTCGCCGATGACGGTTTCGCCGTCGTCCGCGTAAACGCGCGTTACTTGACTCGGCCTGTAGGTCGCCAGCGACGCCACTTCGCCCGCCGCCTTCGAATAGTTCAACTCGTAGGCGACGACGATGCCGGTCAAGCCTCCGGCGGAGATTGCCAGGAGGAGAACTGCGGGCAGCCAGAAGCGGCGCAGGTAGCCACGGCGATTCGACGCCGGAGGCAGTTTCGCGCGCACACGTTTCGACGGATGCGCGATACTCGAATTTTTAGCGGACATGTAAGATGATCCTCGTTGCCGGACGACACGCGAAAAAAAATAGCCGAAAGCGCGTGTCGAAAAACAATCAAGTCAAAAGTCAGGAGAGACTAACCGGACGCAATTATAACGCAACCTTTGCCTCTACGCGAACGTCTAAAAGCAGTGACAAACGATGAGTGACAGGTGACAAGTTAAAACAGAAATCCTGTTCTTTAACCTGCCACCTGTCACTGTGTTATAATCACTCTGCACGTTTGGGGGCGAAAGGCTTTCGACAGGGGTTTTGGTCACCGAGCGGATGCATGCCGGGCTTACTCTTTGCAGCTCGTTAACAAGCACTGAGAAAAAACAATTGCCAATAACAATGAGTTGGCTCTTGCTGCCTAATTAAAGTTAGCCAGTAAGCGTCTCGCCGCAAGTTGCTCAAGCGCGCGGAGCGAGATGTCACTTAGTTGAGCTGGCCTGCTCTCTGTGCTCAGGGAGAGCGGGCGAGATAAAACTGGGCTAGCCGCAGGCGGGGTCTTCGTCGCTTCACTGACCCGCTCGCAGCGAACGCGCCGGAGCAAGACCGGCAACAGAGAAGCGTCTAAGCATGTAGATTCCGACGGTGTCGGCCTTTGGACCCGAGTTCGATTCTCGGCGCCTCCACTTACAAAGTTTTACCGCACGACGAAAGCGGCCAGCAGGGATAAATGGTGTGATACCATTCGCCCCGGCTGGTCGTTTTCGCGTCTGGTGAAAATAGATTGAATCCTAATTTACCCATCGGAATATTTGATAGCGGCGTCGGCGGCTTGACGGTTTATCGCGCGCTGCACGAGGCTTTGCCGCAGGAGCGTTTCGTTTATTTGGGCGACACGGCGCGCGTGCCTTACGGGACGAAGTCTCTGGCGACCGTGGAGCGTTATGCGCTGGAGAACGCGCGTTTTCTCGAAGCGCGCGGCATCAAATTGCTGGTCGTGGCGTGCAACACGGCGTCCGCGCTGGCGTTGCCCGCGATTCGTGCGAGCGTGGGCATCCCCGTCATCGGCGTGATCGAGCCGGGGGCGGCGGCGGCGGTAGAGGCTTCGAAGGGCGGACGCATCGGCGTGATCGCGACGGAGGCCACCGTGCGCAGCGGCGCGTACAGTCGCGCTATCAGGGAACTCGCGCCGGAGGCGGAGGTCTTGGAGCGCGCGTGTCCTCTGTTCGTCGCGTTGGCCGAAGAGGGTTGGGCGGAGTCGGACGTGGCGCGAAAGGTGGCCGCCGAATATCTGACGGATTTGGGACAGGGGCGCGTTGATGCGCTCGTGCTCGGGTGCACGCATTATCCGATTTTGCGACGTATGATTCAGGAGACGGTCGGCGCAGATGTCCGCCTGATCGATTCGGGCGAGGCGACGGCGCGGAGCGTGGAAGTCGCGCTTGAGCGCGAAGGACTGCGGCGTCGCAAGTTCGACACGGCGACGGGGCAGTTGCTCAAAGAGCGTGCGCGTGAACGTCGTTTGTGCGATGATCTCGACCACTTTTACGTGACGGATGCGGAGGAACGTTTCGCCCGCGTCGCAGAGAGATTTTTGGGCAGCGCGCCGACGCGCCTTGAGGCCGTGGAGGTTTGGGGACAAGATGAGCTTCACCCAGCTTAAAACGAGTTACACGCGAACCGACGGGCGCGCCGCCGCAGCTCTGCGCGCTGTGAGCATCACGCCGAATTTTATGCCTTACGCAGAAGGCTCCGCGCTCATCTCGATGGGCAATACGCGCATCATCTGCACGGCGACGCTGGAAGAGAGCGTCCCGCGTTTCCGGCGCAACAGCGGGCAGGGTTGGCTGACGGCGGAGTATGCGATGCTGCCGCGCGCCACGACCCAGCGCACGCAGCGCGAGACGGGGCGCGGCGGTCCTTCCGGTCGCACACACGAAATTCAGAGACTCATCGGGCGAAGTTTGCGCGCCGTCTTCGACCTCGCGCTGCTCGGCGAACGCACGCTCATGGTTGATTGCGATGTGCTGCAAGCGGACGGCGGCACGCGCACCGCTTCGATCACGGGCGCATACGTCGCATGCGCGCTGGCCTGCCAGAAGTTGCAGCGCGCGGGTAAGATCGCGCGCACGCCGTTCAAGGCCGAGGTGGCGGCTGTGAGCGTCGGGATCGTCGAAGGGACGCCTCTTCTCGATCTCAAATACGACGAAGACTCGCGTGCCGCCGTTGACATGAACGTCGTCTGCACGGGCGACGGGCGTTTCATCGAAGTGCAGGGCACGGCTGAGGGCGACCCCTTCTCGCGCGCCGAGATGGACGAGTTGCTGGCCTTGGCGAGCGTAGGTCTGGAAGAACTTTTCGCCGCACAGAGAGCCGCGCTCCTCCCCGCGCCCAACGCTTGAAGCGCACGCGGGCGGGGCAACACGGCGCGAGTTCGCACGCATCTGACAGGGAGCGGCTCGAAACACTTAATAACACTTAACCGGGTAGATCACACAAAGAACACGCGCGACAAAATCAGATCAGGAGTAAAGTTTTAAATTATGCGACGCTTGTTTATTTTCATTGCCTACGGCGCGTTCATGCTGACGGCGGCGTTGCCCGCCTTGCAGGCGCAGGAAGAGGGGGCGCAGAAGTACACCAACGAGCGGCTCGAATACGCGCTCGAACTGCCCAACGCGAAGTGGCGCGCGCTGACACGGCCTGACAGCGTACACAATCACACGGAGTTTATTTACGGCGACCGCAGCGACGGACTCTTGCGTATCCGCAAGGAAGTAGTTGACGCCGGGACGACCGCCACAGACCTCGCGCGACGCGATCACGATCTCAAGTTTCGTTTCCAGCCGGGCTACGTCGAAAGTAAAGAAAAAGAGGCACGGTTTGTCGGGCGCATCAACGGCGTCACCTCCGCTTACGAATACACGGGCAGCGGCAAAGCGATGATCGGGCGCGTCTATTACCTGCAAGCCGACAATCGCACCATCTACGTCCTGCACTTCACCGGAGCGCGCGACAAACTCCCGCTCCTGCGCAATCAAACCGACTCGATAGCGCGCAGTTTTCATCTCAAATAGCGGTTAGCGATTAGCTGTTAGCTCTTAACCGAACGAAGAAGCGCAACGAGCTTCCGGCTAATCACTAACGCCTGATCGCTAACGGTTACTCCCTGACAGCTTCCCTATGAAACTTGCCAATGGCCTCGCCGTGAGGCCGTCGCGGATTGACGGTAGCGGGTGCTTCGCGACGATTCACTTTCGCAAAGGTTTCAAGATCGCTGAGTATGCGGGCGAGCGGATTTCGCGGCGAGAGGTGGCGCGGCGCGCACGCACCCGGCGCAAACTGCGCATCTGCGCCATCAATTCTTACTGGAGTCTGGACGGCAGCCGGGGCGGCAACGGCACACACTACATCAACCATTCCTGTGCGCCCAACTCCTACATGCGCATCACGCACGGCCACATCCTCTTCATCGCCCTGCGCGACATCGCACCCGGCGAAGAGATCACGCTCGACTACGTCACCACCCTCCATTCCAACGACAAGCGTTGCCACTGCAAAGCCCCCACCTGCCGGGGAAGGAT
>DASWNS010000012.1:0-6749 GCA_036399115.1 Pyrinomonadaceae bacterium
GCGGGATTGTCCGTCGGGCAAAAGCAACTGATCAGTTTCGCGCGTGCGCTGGCCTTCAATCCCGCGCTCCTGATTCTCGACGAAGCGACGAGTTCGATTGACACCGAAACCGAGCAACTCATCCAGCAGGCCATCGAACGCGTGATGCGCGACCGCACTTCCATTCTCGTCGCGCACCGCCTCTCCACCATCCAACGCGCCGACCGCATCATCGTCCTTCATCACGGCGAGATTCGCGAACAAGGCTCCCATCAGGAATTGCTCACCGGGCGCGGCCTCTACTGGCGTCTCTACAAACTTCAATACGCAGACAAGTCGCGCGACGAAGCCGTGCCTGACTTGCCTCTGCGCGACACTCTCCAATACGGCGATTGAGCAAGCGGAAAACTCTAAAGAAGAACGGCGAGCGGTAATTATCTTCCCGCTCGCCGTTCTTCTTCTTCCTGCGCTTTCCGCCCTGCCCTTACGGCTTCGCCGCAGCCGCGCGCACGCGGATCAACTTTTAACTTATGGGGGTTTGCGCCGTCGTCGCCGCAGGGGCTTTCTCCCACTGCTTCGCACGCGCCTTGATGGGCGATAGGGATTCGAGCGATTGGTAAATCTGTAGATACATCTGCGTCTCGCGCGGGATGAGCGTGCGCCATGCCGCGCCGCCGCGCCGTATGTATCCGGCGAGTTTGGCCGGATTGGAATTGTAACCGGCGGCGATCAGGTCGGCGGGCGTGGCGATGCCGTTCGAGAGAGCACCGGCGATGGTTTCGTTAAGGAGCAGGTCGCTCCAGGTGTCCCGTATGTAAAGCAGCATCGCTTCGAGCGCGTTGCCGTGATTGCGCATGCCGGAGACGAAGTCCGGGTTGAGGCCGATGGCCGGGTAACGCTGCCGGAGCATCTGGTAAGTCCAGGGAATCATCTGCACCATACCGCCCGCCCCGGCGGTGCTCACCGAGTAGCGATAGGTGTCGAGTTCGTTCAGCGCGTAGAGCGCATAGACCTCGTTGAAGACCGCGAGGCGCGACTCCTTGCGGAACCGCTCATGATCGACGTGCTCGACGAGACAGAGACGCTCGGCCATGTCCAGCACTTCGGGCGTCATGTGATGCCCTTTATCTTTCAGACGCTTGGCGGCCAGATCAACCATCGTGCGCACATAGGCTTGGCCGTTCTTGATGAGTTCGGGCGTGAGCAGCGCGGGATGCGCCGAGGTGTAATAAGCCGTCTCCCGGTACTTGCCAAACTTCTCAATCGGATATTCGACGAGCAGCGGCGCGAGTTGCCGCCCCGTCAAATCGGAGACGGTGACCGCCGTGTTGACGTAGTTGGAACGCACGATGCGCACGCGCAGAAAACCACCGAGCGAAGAGGCCACGGTCATCTCGTTATCTTTTTTGAGAAACACTTCCTTCGCCAGCGTCAGGAGATGAATCTGCGACGAATCATCGTCGAGTACGGCGAGCGTGACGAAGTTTAAGTTGGGCGAGCTGCCGAGCGCGGTGGGCGTGATGCGTGTCTTGAAGAGGCGTTGCGATTCGAGGATGCGTGCGCGCACTTTGTTCGGGCTGATCGGCGTCGCGGGCTTCAACGGAATCGAAGGCACGACGACGGGCGTTGTGAGCGGCGGTGCGGCGACAGTCGGAGTTTGCGCCGGGGCGTTCGAGACGTTGGGCGCGACGGGGGAGATGCGCGGGGGCGTCTGCGGCGTCGGCGTAACGGTCTTGACCGGAGCGGACGCATTCGGCGCGGGCGGCTGCACAGTTTGACGCTGCTGCGGTTCCTGCGCGGGCGCGCTGGCGACGATGCGCGGGCGGACAAACTGGCCGGGCGTCGGAGACTGTGTTGCTTGCTGCGCGTTCGCCGAGACGAACGCAAACATTAAGAGGGACGAGACGGCAACTGTTTTCATCTTTCTGTAAAACCCTTCGGATGGCAATAGGTTCTGCGGGGAGCAGACCCAGCTAAGATTCGCTTGCGAGGCGCACGGTTGTCAAGAAAAGTTCCAAAGACCAAATCTCGAATCACAACTCGGAGGCGTTTTCCAGACTCCGGACTTTAGACCTGAGACTTTATGGAAGCGACGGCTGAAGCCGCGAGATCGCGCGGCTCGCCCGAACGTCGGAGCAAGCGAAAGCGCGTGGCGATTAATTGTCCCGCGCTCACGCCGAGGCTCGTGTCGAGTTCCCATAACTCCTCCGCAAGCGCATTCGAGGCGACGCGTTCGAAAACGGGTTGAAGTTCGGCGGCGACCGAGTCCAGACCTTCGATGAGAATGAGTTCGAGTTCGCGCCCGCCCTGCGTGCGCCGTCGCGCGTGTTCGCGCAGGCGTTGGCGCGCGTCTTCCTGTATCTTGCCCGTCGCAATCAGCACGAGATGCGCGCTGTCGCTCTTGGCCTGTTCGTCGAGCGCACGGCGCGCCTGCGCGGTCGTCCAGTCGCCTTCGTGCAGGAGGCAGAGAAAGGCTTCGCCGCAGACGTTTGCCATCAGGCGCACCTCGCCGTCGCTCCCGGTGGGACGCGCGACGATCTGTTTTTCGGGGACGCCGAGCGTGTAGATGATCGAACGCAGGTGCGTAGCGAGCCACGCGCCGTCTTGCAGGAGCGTCGTGGTGAGAGAGGTCGGCACGATCACCTCTTCCGCGCGCTCGTCTGCGATGGCCGCACCGCATTCATTGCAGACGGCGTTGCTCCCGCTCAGGACAGAGAACGCGTCCGGCGACGGCAGACGAAACAGTGCGCGCTCGTCTCTGCGGCAACTCACCAGAATCTCGCGTTTCAACAGACCCACTTCCGCCAGCCGGTTGAGCAACGCGGCGGGCACGCTCTCGTCGCCAGACGCTTGCAGCACGCTCGCCGTGCGCCCTTCCCTGTGTGCCTCGCTCAGACGGCGCAGGAAGCCGCGCGCCTGCGTATCCTCCAGCATCCCGGAGGTGCGCAGCCATCCTTCAATCATCTCGCCGCGCGCATTGGCGGGCGTGGCCGTCTCCGCCGCCGCGAAGCGTCGGAAACTATCGGGCACGCGCGGTTCGCGCCGCTTCCATTCGGACACGGGCGTCGCGCCGCCGTTCAACGTCGCCGCAACTCCGCTGCCGCTCCCCGCGCCATTGCCGCCGCTCACCCCGCTACGACGCGACGCGTCCAGAGCCTCGCCGATGCTGCGACAAAAGGCGTCAAGTCTCTCTAAAGGTTCGTGCGTCTCGCTTTCGTAGATGATTCCGGCGCGCACGGCCTCTTCGTCGCCCGCCTCGCCGAACAGAAGAAAGAGCGCGTAGTCTTCGACGCAGAAGATGTCGCCGCGCACGTAAGGCGCTTCGGCCTCCACGTCCGCACGCGCCGCCAGAGCGCGCTCCAACTCGCGCGTCTGCTCCGCGCCCGCCAGCGCAACTTCGTACAAATGCAGCCGCGCCGAACGAATCAACGGCACGAAGCCCTGCTCCTGCAAATTCTCCAACAGAGAGGTGCGCGTTGCGCCGTCAACGGGTTGATCCAGACTTTTGCTCTCGACGAATAGCATAGTTTGCGATTATCTCCTCCTCAAGGCCGCCGCATGCTATCACGAACGTGCAAAAAATTGTCCATCTTCTTCGCGGTTTATCACCCAAAAATTCTTTCTTTCGAACAATTAGCGTATGAAGGCGTCACACATCGTTCAAGTTGAATCAATTTCCGCGCCCGTTTGTGGTTAGTTTCAGGTCACCTCGCGTTTTGCGTCCGTGCCCTGTCACGAAACAGTCACATTGGCTCTTGTTTCAATCATGTTACGACTGTAAGATGTTTTGGCTGCACAAAATGCAGCGCACTAGCCTTCTAACCCCTAGAAGTATCCCAAAGGCAATTGTGGATTTTGAATAAGGAGCTACGGAAGCCCCCGATCTATGTCTGTTAAAACTCTGTTCCCCCGCGCGCTGGCCGCGTCTTTCGCTCTCTGTCTGTTCGCCTCCGGCGTCGCCGCACAGGAAACCGACCAACCCCGCCCGCGTCAGGTCACGCAAGCCACTCAACAGGACGGCTCGAATCGTTTGGAGACGGACGTGTTCGTCGTCTCGGAAGCCACACCTGCGAGCGTGAACCGATACGAGACTGAACTCGCCAAGCCCCGACTCATCGCCCCGCGCCTTTTTCAATTCAACCAGATGATGTTGGCCGCCATTGATACGCGCATCGGCGCGCCTTACGTCTACGGCAGTTCGGGGCCGCGCGTCTTCGATTGTTCGGGTTTCGTGTGGAGCGTCTTTCAATCGGCGGGCGTCAACTTCGAGCGCGGCAGCGCGCGTGGTTTCTGGACGAACTTCTACCCGGTCAGCGAGGATGAGAAGTACAAATTCGGCACGCTCGTCTTCTTCAACAATCTCAAGCACGTCGGCATCGTCGCCGACGAGAAGGGCTTCTATCACGCCTCGACCAGTCAGGGCGTCACCTATTCGCCCTTCAACGAATACTGGACGAGCCGCATCACGGGCTTTCGCCGCGTCCCCCTCCCCGCTCAGACTCTCGCAGATTAACTCTAAGGTTGCTCCTTAGAACGACAGGCCGACGTTGTGCAACTCCCACAACGCCGGCCTGTTAACTTTTTACGCGCCCTCGCACGATAGGACGCACACCCCAACCCGTGTGCGCGACTCCCGCGCGTTACTTCACTACGCTACTGAGGAAGCCCGCGCGGTGCTCGTTCTCCTCGCGCCGCTCCCACACGGCTATGATCTTTTCCACCGCCACATAGCAACGCGTGCCCTCCGCATCTTTCAAGTGCAGCACGCCGCCTTCGACCTTCACCACTTCGCCGTGCAAGCTCGACGCCCCGCCGCAAAATATATCCACCCGCTGACCCATCATCTTCGCCAGAAAATCCTGCATCTTCAACCTCCCGAATTCAGTGACAAGTGACAGGTGACAAGTTAAAGCCAAAGCTTTTGTATTAACCTGTCACTCGTCACCTGTCGCTCGTCACTTTTTCTCTTGTTTCCATTCCCAGATTTTTTCGCTTCCGTGCTCGTCCGTGACCACTTTCTTTTTCACTTCGCGGAAAGTGATCTGGAAAAGGGGCAGGACGTTCGGATCGTCTTGTTGTCGCCGCTCGAATTGCAGCACGTCGTAGTAAGCGCAGCGCGAGCGGTCTGGATACGTGCGGCAAACCTCGGGGCGGGCATGGTAGATCGAACAGCCGCGCGTCTCGTGGTCGAGAAACTGGCAGGCTTCGCCGAGGATCGGATCGGGCGTGCGCCTGAGCACACGCTCTTTCCCGTTCCACATCTTTGTGTAACGCTTCGCCGTGCGCTCCACCGTCAGGCCGAAATGTTTCGCCAGCCGGTTCAGATCGCGCTTCGTCACCTGAATCCGCTCGTACAACGCGCAGCAGTAAGCCGGGCATTTCGAACAATCGAAATAAACTCGCGGCTGCTCGTCGGTAATTTTCTTCCCCATGCCATTAAAAGTGACGAGTGACAAGTGACAAGTGACAAGTTGGAGACAAGAAAACAGGTTCTCTGATTTAACTTGTCACTCGTCACTTGTCACTCGTCACTGTACTCGTCACCGCCTTTCAGATTTCTCATATTCGGATAACAGTAAATTCATCAACTCGCCGCGCCGTTCGTAGAGACGCTTCAGCGCGCGCGGCTCGTGGCGTGACAGCGCATAGGCCGTTAAGACGGGCAGCGCGATGGTCGAATCAACATAACACACAACGGCGTCGGGCAAACGATCCGGGTCAACCTTTCCCCAGGATACGGCTTCGCCGGGGGTCGCACCGGAGAGTCCGCCTGTGTCGGGGCGCGCGTCCGTGACCTGCAAAAAGAAATCATGGCCGCGCTCGTCAATGCCGAGCACCTCTTGAATCTGCGGCTCGGTTTGCAGCATGAAATTCTTGGGCGAACCGCCGCCGAGAATAAAGACCGCGCTCTTGCCGCCGTGCTTGCGCCCACGGTCGCCCTTGCCGTGAATCGCGCCGCGCTTGGCCGCGAGGACTATCGCGGCAGTCTCGTTCACGTCGAGCGACGGATCGAAAGCGAGTTTATTTCCCTGCAAAGCCTTCGCCGCGACGTTCATGCCGATTGAAGAATCGCCGGGCGAAGAGGTGTAGAGCGGCACGCCGAACTCGTAGGCGGCAGCGAGCAGAGATTTATATTCGAGTCCGAGCTTGCGCTCGCGCTCGCGCACGTAGCGCCCGCAGAGATGATGAAACTCCGCCGTGGACATCGCCTTCTGAAACTCTTCGCCTTCGATGATGCGCCGGAAGAACTCGTCCGTGTCGAGCAGCACCGAATAATCGAAGAAGATGTCGTAGATTCTCACCACCTCTTCATCGCGCAGGGTGATATCCGAAGTGCTCGTGTTGCCCTGATGCAGAGAGAGGCCGATGCCGAAATGCGTGTCGTGATAAAGGTTCGCGCCCGTCGTGATGATCCAATCAATGAACCCGGCGCGCATCAAGGGAATGATCGCGGAGATGCCGAGTCCGGCAGGCGTGAGCGCGCCCGTAATCGAGACGCCGACCGTCACGTCCGGCTCCAACATCTTCTGCGTGAACAACTGGCACGCCTCGCGCAGACGCCCCGCGTTGTAAGCCAGAAACGTTTCGTCAACCAGCTCTGCGAGCGCGACCTCGCCCGTGATGGGCTTCGGGTCAATCCGCCGCCCGCGCAGAAACTTACTCTTCTTTTTCGCCATGCCGACAATATAAACGAAGAACGCGGAACGATGAAATCTAGAGCGACTCTTATTTCATCATCCCGCACTCGGGGTTCACAAACTCTCTTTTGA
>DASWNS010000013.1:0-1827 GCA_036399115.1 Pyrinomonadaceae bacterium
ATCGGCCTTCGAGCGCGCCCGGCAGATCGTAGACGTTCGAGCAGACGAACTGCGCGGGAAGATCCAACTCGGCGGCGAGCGAGCGCGCTAACTCGACCGCCTCGACGGAGAAGTCAACGCCCGTCGCCTGCGCGCCGCGACGCGCCCACGAGAGCGTGTCCATGCCGAAGTGGCATTGCAGGTGGAGCAGCGACTTGCCTTCTACGTCGCCGACCTCTCCGAGTTCCAGAGGCGTCAGAGAAGAGTTGCCCGCCTTGAAACCTTCGATGTCGTAGAAGCGCGAATGCTTGTGCAGCCGTGTCCAGCCGTTCCAGAGCGAGCGGTTAGTCTGCAAAAATTCGTCCATGACAACTGTTACTGCTGCTGGTGTCCGGCGAAGGGGCAACCGCCCGCGCCGTGTTTCGCGTCGAGGTAGGTGCGCGCTTCCCAGAGTTCGGGGAAGAAACGTTGTTCGAGCGTGGTGCGCAGGTAGCCGACGCCTTCCGAGCCGCCCGTCCCGCGCTTCGTGCCGACCATGCGTTCGACCATCTTGACGTGGTGCGAACGCCAGAGCGAAAAATATTCGTCGTGCGCGATGAGAGCTTCGGCCAGCCCGAACTCTTCCGGTCGCGTTTCGAAATGCGTGAGCAGTTCGAGGACGGCGCGCGTGCGTTGGCCGTAGCGGCGCGTGCGTTCTTCCTTGTTGAGCGTCGCATCGTCGGCGGGCGCGTCGAGGCCGCGACGACGCAGGTAGGCGTAGAAGGCATCGGCGAGCGTTGGCGCGTCGAAGCGCGCCTGCAAGCGCGTGTGCGCGAACTCATCTTCGCGGAAGTTGTCGAGCGTGCCTTGAGCCTTGAGGCCGGAGGCGAATTCGATCTCGCGAAACTGCATCGACTGGAAGCCGCTCGCGGGATTGAGTTCGTCGCGGAAGCCGAGGAAGTTGATCGGCGTCATCGTCTCCAACAGGTGAATTTGATTGACGAGAACCTTCTCGATCTCCACGACCCGCGTGAGCGCGCGCGCGGCGACGAACGCGCGATCCTCGTTCATCAAGGCGACGCTCGCATCGATCTCATGGAGTATCTGTTTGAACCAGAGTTCGTAAGTTTGATGGATGGTGATAAAGAGCAGTTCGTCGTGATGCGCCGGATCGGAGAGGCACTCCTGCAACGCGATCAAGTCCGCCACGCGTAGATATTTGTTGTATGAGAGCGGCGCATTCTCGCCGTAGTTCTTTGACATAATAGAGTAATGAGTAATGAGTGATGAGTGATGAGTGATGAGTGATGAGTGAAGAAGAGTTTTTAACTCATCACTCATCACTCATCACTCATCACTTCTCAATAAGCTGCGCCGGTGGCTTCGTGTGCTTCGTAGGCGCGTGTGTCGATGATGCGGCGCATTTCACGTATGACGATGTCGAGTTCTTCGTCTTTCGTGTAGAAGTGCGGCGAGATGCGGATGCCCGCGCCGGGGCGGAAGTCCACGATGATCTCGCGGCGGATGAGTTCGCGCGTGACGGCGGCGGCGTGTTCGACGTTGACGGTGACCGTGCCGCCGCGCCTGTCTGCCTCGCGCGGGCTGGTGACGTTGAAGCCTGCGGCGTCTGCGATCTCGATGAGCCTCGTTGTCTGCCGCGTACTCTTGGCGCGAATTTGCGCGACGCCGATCTCGTTGATGATCGAGTAGCCCGCGCGTGCGGCGTAGAGCGCGGGGATGGAGGGCGAGCCGTGCAGGAAGCGCGCGATGCCGGGCGCGTAGGTCATCCGTCCCTCGAAGGCGAAGGGGTGCTCGTGCGCCATCCAGCCGGTGACTTTGGGTTCGAGCGTGGCGTGCAGGCGCGGGTGG
>DASWNS010000014.1:0-4770 GCA_036399115.1 Pyrinomonadaceae bacterium
GCGGGGCGATGGCCGCGCTCGTCTATTGCGCTTCGGATTACGTGGGCGCGTGGGGCGGCATCGAGTTGCTGCGGCGGCGCAATCTGACGGTCGACCTCGTGGCCGGTTCGGTGACCGACTCGCAGATGGGCGAAGACTACATCGAAGGAGAGTTCAATGTCGCGGCGGGCAACGCGCGCAGGGACGGCAGGCGGATGTTTGAGATCGTGGAGGCGAAGGTCGCAAGTCGTAAGTCGCAAGTGGCAAGTCCGCTCGATGAGAATGCGCTTGAGGCGGTGCTGGTCGAGGCGTGAGTCCAGAGGCCGAAGCTGAAAGCACAAAAGCGCGAAGGAAGAGCGGAATAAGTTTTCAAACGCACTTTAAGCATTTATCTCTTCAACCTGAAACTTGAGACATGAAACTGAGAGTCGGCATCTTTGGCGGGTCGGGTTATGGCGGGGCGGAGTTGCTGCGCATCCTGCTGGCGCGCGCGGACGTGGAGGTCGCATTCGTGACGGCGAACGAGCACGCGGGCAAAGCTGTCGGCGCGGTGCATCGCAATCTTTACGGGTTGACGGATTTGCGTTTCGTCTCTGCGCCCGAAGAGTTGGAGAGTTTGCCGGAGGTGGATTGCGTCTTTCTCGCGCTGCCGCACGGGCAGGCTTTGGAGATCGCGCCGCGCCTGCACGCGAGCGTGCGCGTGATTGATCTGTCGGGAGATTTTCGCCTGCGCGACGCGCGTGAGTTTCTGGAACATTACGGGCGCGAGCACACGGCGACGGAGTTGCAACGCGAGTTTGTCTATGGCTTGACGGAGACGAACCGGGAGACGATCAAACGTGCGCGGCTCGTCAGTAATCCGGGGTGCTTTGCGACGGCGACGCTGCTCGGCCTTGCGCCGCTCGTCGCAGCGGGAGTGTTGGGCGGGCGCGTGATCGTGGATGCCAAGACGGGTTCTTCCGGGTCGGGCGCGAAGGCCGCAACCAACACGCACCACCCGCAGCGCATGAACTCTTTCTACGCCTACAAGCCTTTCACGCACCAGCATGTGCCGGAGATCGAGCAGGAACTGAGAAGCGTCGGCGACTGGGCGGGCGAACTTATTTTTATGACGCACTCGCTGCCCGTCGCGCGCGGCATCTTCGCCTCGATCTACGTGGAGACGAGAGACGCGTTGACGACCGAAGACGTGCGCGCGCTGTATGAAGACTTTTACCGGGAGAGTTTCTTCGTGCGGATCGTGGAAGGCTCGCCCGACATCAACCCGGTGAAGACGACCAACTTTTGCGATCTCGGTTTCGCCGTGCGCGGGCGTCAACTCGTCGTCTTTTCGGCGATAGATAACCTCGTCAAAGGCGCGGCGGGTCAAGCCGTGCAGAACATGAACCTGATGTTCGGTCTGGACGAAAAGACAGGGCTGATGATGTTCGGCAGCAATCCATGAAGCAGTGACAAGTGACGAGTGACAGGTTAAGACCAAACTGCGTTGGCCTGTCTCTTACATGAGCTTGCCTGTGATGAAGTGATGGCGAGTAAAGTTAAAGATGAACTCGATGATGACATTTGATGAGATCGCCGCGCACGAGGATGAGTTTCAACTGGCGACTTATAAGAAGATGAAACTCGCGGCGGCGCGCGGGCGCGGCGCGTGGGTGGAGACGAGCGAGGGCGAGCGTTTTCTCGACCTCTATGGCGGGCATGCCGTGGCGGCGACGGGGCATTGCCACCCGCACGTCGTCGAAGCGATCAGGGCGCAGGCCGGGGAGTTGCTGTTCTATTCGAATCTGGTTTATTCGGAAGTGCGCGCGCGCGCGGCGGAGCGTCTGGTGAGTTGCGCGCCCGCGCCGCTGGCGAAAGTCTTCTTTTGCAATTCGGGCACGGAAGCGAACGAGAATGCGATGCGCATGGCGCGCATGTTTACCGGGCGCGAGGGCATCATCACTTTTACGGGTAGCTTTCACGGGCGCACGGCAGACGCGATCAGTGCGACGTTTTTAGGGAAGTATAGAGAGATCGGGCGACCGAACGTGCCCGGCCACCTGTGCGCGGAGTTTGGTTCGATAGAGTCTGTGGCCGCGCTCGCGGATGAGACGGTCGCCGCCGTGATGCTGGAACCGATTCAATCTATGGCGGGCGTGAGGCAGGCCGCGCCGGAGTTTTATCGTGCGCTACGCGAGTTGTGCGACGCGCGCGGGATGCTCCTGATTTATGATGAGGTGCAGACGGGCATCGGGCGCACGGGCGACTGGTTTTTCGCGGGCAGCGCGGCGGGCGGCGAGGTTGTGCCGGACATCTTCACGCTGGCGAAGGCTCTGGGGAGCGGCGTCCCCGTCGGCGCGTGCCTGACGACGGAGGCGGTCGCCTCCAGGATCAAGGAGAACGACCTCGGCACGACTTTCGGCGGCGGGATGCTCGCGATGGCGGCGGTGAAGGCGACGCTGGAAGCGATTGAAGCGGATGGGATGCTGGAGAACGTGCGCGCGTCGGAGCGGCACTTGCGCGAGAGTCTGGCCGAGATGCCGCGTATCGCGCGGGTGCGCGGCATGGGGTTGTTGTTAGGCTTGGAGTTCGCGGATGAGATCGCCGCGAAAGTACATCTGGCCTTGCTCGGCGAGCGCATCATCGCGGGCACTTCCAGCGATGCGCGCGTGCTCCGCCTGTTGCCGCCGCTCTGTTTGCAGCGAGAAGAGGTTGAACTCTTTGTCGCTGCGCTCAGACGCGCGTTGTCGTCTCTCTGAGCAGTTTTGATCCCGCGCAAACTATTATGAGCTTCCGTGTGCGCAGGGCGAGACGGGAGGACGACGAAGCGGACGGGCGGCTGCACGTCGCATCCAACAGAGAGTTGTGCCGCGCGCATTATCGCGCCGGAGAGAGAGAGAGGCGTGGGCTGCGCCGCGCAGGGCTGGTTTCTACGTCGAAGCGTTTGCGCGGAAGGAGTTCTATGTCGCGGCGGACGACAGATTGGCTAGCGGGGTTGAGATCGCGTGCGTCGTGAGGTCGAAGGAGTTGCGTTAAAGAGAGTGCCGGGTGAGGCTGCGAAAAACTATGCCGAGAGATTTTCTGACGACTGCCGACTGGACGCGCGACGAACTCGAACGCCTGCTCGAAGCGGCGGCGCGATTCAAACGCGGAGAAGAGAGTTCGAGGCCGCTCGAAGGCAGGTCCGTCGCGCTCGTCTTCTTCAATCCCAGCTTGCGCACGCGCGCCTCGATGCAGGTCGGCATTTACGAACTCGGCGGCAACCCGGTCGTGCTCGAACCCGGCGGCACGAGTTGGACGCTCGAACACAGGGACGGCGTGGTGATGGACGGCGACAAGACCGAGCACGTCGCGGAGTTTGTGCGCGTGCTCGGACGTTATTGCGCGGCCATCGGCGTGCGCACGTTCGCCGCGCTCAAAGATTGGAAAGAGGAGCGGCGCGATCCGGTACTCGCGGCCTTTGCGCGCCACAGCGAAGTGCCCATCATCAATCTCGAATCGGCGATGCACCACCCGTGCCAGTCGCTCGCGGACATGTTGACGATCAGGGAGAGGCTCGGCGCGAAACCGCAGCGCGTAACGCTCACTTGGGCATGGCATCCGAAGCCCCTGCCGATGGCCGTGCCGAACAGCTTCGCGCTCGCGGCGGTGCAGTTGGGGCATGAACTGACCATCGCGCACCCGCCCGGCTACGAACTCGACGACGAACTCGTCGGGCAACTCAACGAACACGCGTTCGACGCGGGCACGACGGTCAACGTCACGCACAATGTAGAAGAAGCCTTCGACGGCGCACAGGTCGTCTACGCGAAAAGCTGGGGCAGCAGGATGTTCTACGGCTCGCCGGAAGAAGACCTCGAAGCGCGCGCCGAATATCGCGCACAATGGATCGTTGACGAAGCGAAGATGCGACGCACCGGGAGCGGCATCTTCATGCACTGCCTCCCTGTGCGCCGCAACGTGATCGTCACGGACGCCGTCATCGATTCCCCCGCCTCCGTCGTCATAGACGAAGCCGAAAACCGGCTACACGCGCAGAAAGCAGTTATGAAATTAGTGACAGGTGACAGGTGACAGGTTAAAGCAGAAACTTTGTCTTCATCCTGTCACCTGTCACCTGTCACACGGAGGATTTATGAGCCAGCCGCGACTCGATCTGTTGCGCGAAGCGTTGCCTTATATTCAGCGTTTCAAGGGCAAAACTTTCGTCGTCAAAATCTCCGGCAAACTGACGGAGGATCACGACAACCTCATGTCTTTGTGCGAGGAGTTGGCCTTGCTGCATCAGGTGGGCATACGGCTCTGCGTGGTGCATGGCGGCGGGAAGCAGTTGACGGAGCTGGCGGAGTTGATGGGCGTCGAGCAGACGATCATCGACGGGCGACGTGTGACCGACGATGCCACGCTCGACATGGCGAAGATGATCTTCGCCGGAAAGATCAACACGGACATTCTCGCCGCGCTGCGTAATCATGGCGTGAACGCCGTCGGCCTGTCGGGCATTGACGGCAACATCGTGCTGGCCGAACGTCGCCCGCCGAAGGATGTGGTCAATCGCACGACGGGCGCGAGCGAGCGCGTGGACTTCGGGCACGTCGGGGATGTCGTGGAGATTGACGACCGCTTGCTGCGCGTGCTGCTCGACCACGATTACCTGCCCGTCGTCTCGCCGCTCGGCGCGGACTCGCGCGGGCGCGTCTTCAACATCAACGCCGACACCATCGCCGCAGAGATCGCCGTGCGCCTCGAAGCCGAAAAGTTGATCCTCTTGAGCGACGTGGACGGCCTCTACCTGCGCCCCGGTGAATCCGC
>DASWNS010000015.1:0-6210 GCA_036399115.1 Pyrinomonadaceae bacterium
GAGTCCGGCGGCAACAGCGGAGACACACGCGGACTGCAAAAAGCCACGGCGGGAGATGGACATATAAGTTGGCTCCTAACGAATTGTAGACGACTCGATAGACGGTGCTTACAGGATGTTTACTGATGGTGCTTGCTGAAGATGGTGCTTGCGAGGGGATGGAACGTAGCGGAAAAGCCTACATTGCCCTTCGCGCAGAAGTGTAATCCTTCTGCTAAAAAATGACAACGTTCATTTGGATCATTTAACACTGAAACATATCTTTATCCTTGAAATTGCTACGATCAAGCCGTACAATGCTTGCCTCGCGGGGATCAAGCCTTTCAGGAATCCTGTAAGAACCCAAGTTCTATCAACCTCGACTGACAACCCGGGATACGCGTCAGCGAATTTCGAACCCAGGGTCAAGTAGTACCAACCAGCAACGAACCCTTCAGTATTGTAGCTTCGCTTTTCTTTGTCGAAGTGTGCTCTTTAAAACTCAATTCCAACTACTCAGAGGACTGCTCTCTGAAGTCCCTTTAAGTAAGGAGAAATGCATGTCCGAACCGTTTCTCAGTGAGATCAGAATCATGTCCTTCAACTTCGCGCCGAAAGGTTGGGCGATGTGCAACGGGCAATTGCTGCCCATCAACCAGAACCAGGCGCTCTTCTCGCTGCTCGGCACGACCTACGGCGGCGACGGGCGCGTCAACTTCGCGCTGCCCGATCTCCGCTCGCGCGTGCCGATTCACACCGGCAGCGGACACACACTCGGCGAAAAAGGCGGCGAGCAGGCGCACACGCTCACGATGAGCGAAATGCCGGCGCACAACCACATCGTTCAGGGGTCGTCGGCCAACGGCGCGTCGGTCTTGCCGACGGACGGCGTGCTGGCCGCCGCCGCAGGTCTTTACGGCGATCCCGTCCAACTGACCTCGCTCCTCCCCGCCAGTGTAACGAACGTCGGCGGCAGCCAGGCGCACCTGAATATGCAGCCGTTCCTAACCCTCACGTTCTGCATCGCCCTCCAGGGCATTTTCCCATCCCAGAACTAAGGAGAAGATAGACCACCATGGCACAACCCTATGTCGGTGAAATTAGAATGTTCGCGGGCAATTTCGCCCCCGCGGGATGGATGTTTTGCGAAGGGCAGTTACTCCCCATCTCCGAGAACGAGACGTTATTCCAATTAATCGGGACAACCTACGGCGGCGACGGCCAATCAACGTTCGCACTTCCAGACCTGCGCGGACGCCTTCCAATCCATCAGGGCAACGGCTTCATCCTGGCGGAAACGGGCGGCGCGGAAGAGGTGACGCTCACCATCCAGCAGATTCCGGTTCACAACCACGCCTTCCTCGGCTCGAAGGGCGTCGGCAATCAGGCCAGCCCCGTCGGCTTTATACCCGCCGCGTCAAACACGGTGTCGCTCTACAAGGCGGCGGCTCCGGTCAACAACATGGCCGCTCAGTCCGTGCTTCCCACCGGAGGCAGCCAGCCGCACACCAACTTTCAGCCGTACCTGTGCATTGATTTCATCATCTCTCTCTTCGGGATATTCCCGTCGCAAACTTAAGGAGGCCGTCCATTATGGCAGACCCATTTGTCGCTGAAATCCGTATCTTTCCGTTCACCTTCGCGCCTAAGGGATGGGCATTTTGTAACGGGCAATTATTGCCGCTCTCGCAAAACACCGCGCTCTTCTCGCTCCTCGGCACGACCTACGGCGGCGACGGCAAGTCGAATTTCGCCCTCCCCGACCTACAGGGAAGCGCGGCGATGCATCCCGGTCAGGGACCGGGACTCTCCCTCCACGACCTCGGCGAAACCGGCGGGTCGGAAACCGTCACGCTCCTCCAATCGGAGATGCCCGCGCACAGCCACTTCATCGTGGCGGCTGGCAATCCGCCGCCCGCCAATGCCGGTACGCCCGATCCGAGCGTCGCGCTGGCGCGTTCGAGCGGAACGACCGCCTATCAGGCTTCGCCCTTCTCGAACTTGGGCAATATGAACCCGCAACTGCTCAGCATCTCGGGCGCCAGCCTGCCGCACAACAATATGATGCCCTACCTGACGATTAACTTCTGCATCGCGCTGCAAGGCGTCTTCCCGCCCCGCGGTTAAACGGACGGAGAGTTTCACCCGAAAGCAACGACAAACCGGAGGCGGAACGCGCACTCGTCAATCCCCTCAACGCGAAGCGGCGGGAGCCAGACCGTTCGGCAATAAAGGAACGGTGCTCCCGTCGCTTTCAAAAATTTCGCTGCGGGGTGGTGAATTCCGGGCAGAGCATGTTATAAAGTTTATGGTGGCGCACCCGGCCACCGCTACCTGTCAGACGTTTCACCAGAGACGCCTCTATAAATTGACCGTTTCTCTACCCAGACCTCTGCGCATACAGTTCTGTATAAACGTCACGACTACTTCGAAAATCAAAGTGCAAAAACTGGCTCGTACGTCGTCGTTTAAATATCAAGCACAACCCTAAACCTGAGACATTTCTACAGGCCGCCCTCGCACAATGTGGAAATGCAGTCCCCTTAAGGAGAGTTATGAAGAGCTTCACCCCCATATCCAGCTTTAGAAATTCCAGAGCCTTTCTCGCAAGCCTCCTCACTTGCATCATGTTAGCGACTCCCCTTATGCCCGTCGGGTTTGCGGCGACGACAACTCAAACGATTCAATCAAAATCGAGGAACGCCGGGAAGCGGCAACCGGAGCGCAAGGAGACGGCTCCGGCGACGCAAACTGCGCGTGCGCAGAAAGCCCCGCCGGTCGTCCCCAGTGCGCTAACGACCTCCAACATCACGGCCACCAAAATGGACACCATCGTGGGCGACTCGCTCGGCGACGGCAAAGCGCAGGCCGGCGACACGATCAAATACGACATCACGATCACGAACAACAGCGCGACCGACAACGCCCTCAACGTCGCGCTCAACGACACCATCGACTCGAACACCACGCTCGTCGGCGACTCGATTCACGCGCAGCCGCAGGCGCGCAACGACTCGTACACCACGGTCGGCAACACGCTGCTCGAAGTGGGCGTGCCCGCAGGCGCAGCCCCGGCGGTGAGAGTCGCGGGCAGCGCGTTCGACAACGACGGCAACGCGACCGACCCGAGCACGTTCGTCTCCGCCACCCAGCCCGCCAACGGGACTGTGACCTTCAACGCCGACGGCACTTTCACCTATCTGCCGAATGCCGGGTTCACCGGCCCGACCGACTCCTTCACCTACACGATCAGGAACAGCGCCGACAGCACGCTGACCGACATGGCGACCGTCACGATCACGATCACCAGTCGCGTCTGGTATGTGGACAACGCAGCGGCGGCTGGCGACGGGCGTTCGACTTCCCCTTTCAACTCGCTCTCGTCGGTTAACAACGCGGCATCGGACGCTGACGCAGCCAGCGACTACATCTACCTCTTCACCGGCAACGCCGCCTACACGACCGGCCTCGTCCTTGAGAACAATCAGCAACTCATCGGCAACGGCGTCGCACTCGTCGTCCCCATCAACGCCACGCCGACCACGCTCCGCGCCGCGGGCACGCGCCCGACGCTCAGCAACGGTACGGGCAACGCCCTGACCTTCGCCAGCAACAACACCGTGCAGGGGTTGAACCTGACGGCGGCGGCCAACGCGGCCATCTTCGGTTCGGGCATCAGCGGCACGAACAACCTCTCGGACGCGAACATCACCACCACCGGCTCAGGCACCGCCGTGAGCCTGACGAATCAGGCGGGCACCTTCAACTACTCGGGCGGCGGCGGCAGTTCCATCTCGGGCAACAGTTCCGGCACAGCCGTCCTTATCAGCGGCGGCAACGGAAACATCACGTTCTTCGGCGTCCCCATCAGCCAGAACAGCGGGCGCGCGATTGACATCCAGACGCGCACGGGCGGCACCGTCAGTTTCGAGAACGGTTCGACCGTCACCGAGACGGCTGGCTCGACCGACGCTGTCGTCCTGCGCAACAACACGGGCGGCTCCGTCATCAACTTTTCGAACAACGTCAACCTCACGACGAACGCTGGACGCGGCCTCTATACAGACAACAGCACCGGCAGTTTCACACTCAACATGAACGCCGCCGGTAACAACATCAACGCGACGGGCGGCGCGGCCATCGACGTGGAAGACATCATCGCCGACCTCGACTTCCAGACGCTCACCTCGACCAACAGCGTCGTGGCGGGCGGCTCGGCTGGCGTCAGAATCGTCAATCTCTCCAACGCCCCCGTGGGTCGCAGCGTGACGGTCACGGGCGCAACGACCGTGACGAACTCGGCGGCCACCGGCGTCATCGTGCAGGGCAACGCGGCGGCGATCACATTCGCCACGCTCAACAGCGCACCTGCGGCAGGACAGATCGGCATCCTCGCCGACACCAACTCCGGCACGACCACCGCGACGGCTGGCACGATCACGGCTACCGACGCCATCGCCGTCAGCGTCTTGAATTCGCCGCTCATTATGACGCTCACCAGCGTCTCGGCGAACAACACGGGCGACAGTGATCCGGGCGTCTCGCTGAACGGCATGACCGGCACGCTCGTGATGAGCGGCGGCTCGCTCGTCGGCGGCAACGCGCAAGCCTTCTTCGCCAACGCGCAGAACGGCAGCATCACCTACAACGGCACCATCTCGCAGGCGAACGCCTTCCGCCTTATCGAAGTGACGAACAAGACCGGCGGCACGGTCAACTTCGGCGGCGCGCTCACGGCGACCGGCGCGAATAGCACGGGCATCCGCCTGAACGCCAACGGCAACACGACATTCAACTTCACCGGCGGCATGAACCTCTCGACCGGCGTGAACGACGCCTTCACCGCCACCGGCGGCGGCACCGTCAACATCACGCAGAACAACGGCGCAATCGTCAACACGCTGACCACGACGACGGGCACCGCGCTCAACGTCACGAGCACGAACATCGGCGCGAGCGGCCTCACCTTCCGCAGCATCAACTCAACCGGCGCCAGTGCGAAGAACGGCGTCATCCTCAACACGACGGGCACGACGGCGGGCACGCACGGCGGCCTGACCATCACCGGCAACGGCGGCACCTGCTCCTCGGCGGCCACCTGCACCGGCGGCAACATCGCCAACAAGAACAGCGGCGCGGACGCCAGCACCACGGAGGGGACGGGCATCTACCTCAAAGACGCGCGCGACGTGAATTTGACGAACGTGTTCCTCAACGACTTCGCCAACTACGCCATCTACGGCAGCAACGTCACCAACTTCACCTTCACCACGAGCCGCATCACGGGTTCGAACGGCACGAGCAGCAACCCCATCAATGAGGGCTGTATCCGCTTCGACGGCCTGCTCGGCAACGCGCTCATCACGGGCAGCAACATCGGCAACACCAACACGGCGGGCGGCGCGACCAACGCCCTGCACATCAACAACGCGTCGGGCACGCTCACCTTGCTCGACATCCAGAACAGCACCATCTTCAACCAGAACGCGAGCAATTCACCTGCCAACAGCGGTCAGGACGCCGTCTTCTTCGGCTCGCCCTCCGGCGCGACCGGCACGATGAACCTGCGCATGAACAACACGCTGTTGACGCACGCGCGCCAGTTCCTCATGCAAGTCAACATTCAGGGCACGAAGACCGCCAACCTCGAAATCACCAACAACACGCTCCACAACCAGCATCCGTCCGTCGTCAACGCGGGCGGCGGCTCGAACATCACGGGCGGCGGCACGGACGTATACGTCAAATATCTCATCAGTGGCAACAGCTTCCGCCACACCCCCGGCGTCACAAACGGCGGTCGCTCCCTGACCATCGGCCACGCTTCCGGCAGTGCCGCCTTCGACGGTCGCTTCATCAACAACACCATCGGCCAGACCGGCGTTGTCTCATCGGGCGCGGGCAATGCGGCAGACGGCCTCGGCATCTTCGCCAGCGGCAACAACAGCCCCTCGATGGGCGGCTCGAAAGCCCTGATTCAGGGCAACACCATCCAACGTTACGGCGAGGCGGGCATCCTCGTTAACGCCCGTCAGGGCAGCGCCACGCTCGACGTGACCATCCTCGGCAACATCATCCGCGAGCCGGGCACAGCCGCCCTCGGCGCGTTCGCCGCCATCTGGGTCAACTCCGGCGCGCTCGCCGCCGACACCAACATCGTCAACCTCGTCGTCGGCTCGGCCACCGTCGCCGCCAACAAGAACACGATGACGAACTCCGACCCGAGCAACG
>DASWNS010000016.1:0-6136 GCA_036399115.1 Pyrinomonadaceae bacterium
CTTGATGCCGTGGACGCGCACGCGGTTTCGTCCCGCCTCTTCCAGCCGGATCGAAGTGAAATCGGCGACGCAATCGGGCGTGATGTATTCGTGCGGGTCGCCCATCTCATAGACGAGTTGTTCCTTGATCGTAGGAATGGAGACGAGGCCGCCCGTGCCCTCGTGCTTGGTAACGACGAACGTGCCGTCGGGCGCGGCTTCGACGATGGGAAAGCCGACATCCGCGAGATCGGGAATTGATTGCCAATCGTACTGGCAGTTGCCGCCCGAACATTGCGCGCCGCATTCGATGATATGCCCCGCGATAGTTCCGGCGGAGAGTCTGTCCCAATCGTCTGCCAGCCAGCCGAACTCGTGAATGATCGGCGCGAGCGTCAGTCCGGTATCGGTCGCGCGCCCGGTGATCACTACCTGCGCGCCGCGATTCAGAGCCTCGACCATCGGCCACGCGCCGAGATAGACGTTCGCGCTCTGGATCGCATCGCGCACTTTGGAGAGCGGCTCGCCCGTGTCCATGTTGCGCAGTTCGATTCCGCGTGCGAGAAAGTCGTCCAGGCGACTCATGATGTCGTCGCCCGTCACAGTACCGATGCGCAGACGCCCGGCGAGTCCGAGTTCGCGCGCCACGTCGCGGACGGCTTCGGCGCAACCCACAGGATTGACGCCCCCTGCGTTCGCCGTCACGCGAATATTTTTCTGCACGCAGTCGGGCAGAATATCGCGCATGAGCGGAACGAAGTCGCGCGCGTATCCGGCGCGCGGGTCGCGTGTGCGCTGCTTCTGCATAATGGACATCGTGACTTCCGCCAGGTAGTCGAGCATCAGGTAATCGATCTGCCCGCCTTTCACCTGACGCACGGGCGCATCCAGCATGTCGCCCCAAAAACCCTGCCCGCTCGCAATGCGAATCTTCTCTTTCATCTTGTGCACAAAACTCTGAATCCGTCGCGTCTAAAAGTAAAAAGGTAAAAGTTAAAGCAAGAAGCAGTTCTTACCTTTTGCCTTTTACCTTTTTGGAAGTGCTTACAAACTCGCGCTCACTGCCTCAATCCTTCGCGCCTTTCGCTTTGACTTTGCGCCTCCGGCGCGAACTGTTTTTCACGCCGGAGGCGCAAAGCGAAGAGAACCCGAAGGCGCAAAGAGAACGCCGCTCAACTACTGGGAACGCCCGTTGAAAGTGAACGCGCGCGACTCGCCGCGCACGCTCTGGATTCTCAAACTGCGTCCTCTGTGCCAGGCGCGCGTCGAGACGATGGTGGCGGGCAGCGTTTCACCGAAGCGCATCGAGAGCGCGGTGTAGCCCGGCCAACTGCGCGCGCTGAGCGTGCCGCTCTGCGTGGCCGAACCGGCGGTGATCGTGAAAGTGTTGGTCGTGATGGTCAGCGTCGCTTCGCCCGTCATGCCGCCCTCCGGGTAATTAATCGTTCCGGTGTAGGTGCCAGACAGGTCGGCCACGTCGCCGAAGGTGCCCATGCCCGTTGTGCCCCCGCCGCCCTGCGTGCCGCCCGCCGTGCCGGTGTTGGTGTTCGCGTCCGGCGTGGTGGTCGTGTCGCCCGCCATGTTCGCGTTGCCCGCGTCGGTGGACGCGTTGGCGTTGGCGTCGGTCGCGTTGGCGTTCGCTTGGCGACGTGCGCGGCGACGTGCGCGGCGACGTGCACGGCGGCGTCCACGGCGCACGCTGCCGGTGTTCGTGTTCGACTCCTGCATCGTGGTGTCGCCGCCGGTCGTGCCGCTGTTGGTATTTTGCGCCAGCGCGGTGGGCAGGTCTGCGCAGACGAAGATCACCGCGACGAAAAGGATCAAGAGCCCGATCATTTTGCTTGAGATGTTGCTGCTTCTCTTCATGGTAAGTGTCATCCTCCGGTGGTATATCGCGTCGCACCTCGCTATAGGCCGACGGCTAAGCGTTTTCGTGAGACGCCTCTTGCGACCAGTCTCCCCGTGCTCGTCCCGATCTCTGCCGACTTCACCCGGCGCTTGCGGAAGCCGCCGGTGAAGAACTTGCTGACTGCCGCCCGGCACGCTTCGCACGTCGGTCGCTGGCGCACTCCGCGCTGGCTACAGCGTCAAACAAGCTGCCGTTAAACTTCGTCTCGCACTGAAGCCGCACTACGGGGGAGAGAAAAACAGTTCCGATTTAGCTGCTTAAACTTTGCGCGTAGTTTCTCACAAGATGGATACGGTTGCACGAAAAATCGTGCGGCGACGCGCGAACCCGGCGGATTTTCCCGGCCTCCGGCGAGCGGAATTTTCATCCTCACACGAGCGTCGGCGGCAAGACGAAATGGCCGAGATGCGCCCCGTCGTAGTTCGCGCTCACGCGCAAGGCCAGTTCCAGCGCGTCGCGCGTCTCGTCCGGCGCGATCACGGCGTCCACGAACCCGCGCGCCGCAGCGTATTTCGCATCCAACTGCCGCTCGTAATCCTCGCGCACACGCGCCATCTCGCGCTTCAACTCTTCATCCGGCTCCTTGCCCTCGCGCTTCAACTTGTCGAGTTGCGTGCCGAAGAGAGCCTGCACTGCCGAGTCGCCCTCCATCACGCCCATGCGGCCTGTCGGCCAACTGAAAATGAAATCCGGGTCGAAGCCCTGCCCCGCCATCGCGTAGTAACCCGCGCCCGACGCGTGGTTGATGGTGAGTACAATCTTCGGCACGCTGGCCGTCGCCATCGCTTCGACGAAGCGCGCGCCCGCGCGGATGATCCCCGAGTGTTCCGCTTCCGCGCCGACCATGAAGCCCGACACGTCCTGTATGAAGACGAGCGGCGTGCGATGGCGATTGCACACGTCTATGAAGTAAGCGACCTTCTCAGCCGACTCCGTGTAGATGATGCCACCGAACTTCGGCTGGCCGCCGCCCGCCGCGCGAAACATGCCGCGACTGTTGGCGATGACGCCCACCTGTATGCCGCGTATGCGCGCGTGTCCGGTGATCATCTCGCGCGCGTAGTCGGCCTGAAACTCGTCCCAGTGGCCGCCGTCTATGATGCACTGGAGCACTGCGCGCGCATCGTAAGGCTGCCGGTGATCTTCCGGGATGAGGCTGTAGAGTTCTTCCACCGAACGCGACGCCTCCGCGCTCTCCGAGACTGAGAGCGCACGCGATTGAGTCAAGGGAAGTTCGGACACGAACTCTCTGATCTTCGTGATGCACTCTTCGTCGTTCGCCACGCGGTAATGAGCGACGCCGGAAATTTCGTTATGCGTGCGTGCGCCGCCTAGAGTCTCGTTGTCAATCGTCTGCCCGGTCGCGCCTTTGACGAGGTTTGCGCCGCCGAGTCCCATGAAGGAAGTGCCCTCGACCATCACGATGATGTCGGAGAGCGCGGGCAGGTACGCGCCGCCCGCCACGCATGGACCCATCACCGCGGAGATTTGCGGGACGTGCAGGTAACGCCGCATGATCGAGTTGTAATAGAAGATGCGCGCCGCGCCGTACTGGCCGGGAAAGACGCCGCCCTGATACGGCAGATTCACGCCCGCCGAATCCACCAGATAGATGATCGGCACGCGCGAGCGCATGGCGATCTCCTGCGCGCGCAGAATCTTCTTGATCGTCTCCGGCCACCACGAACCGGCCTTCACCGTCGCATCGTTGGCGACGACCACGACTTCGCGCCCGCCGACGCGTCCCGTCGCCGTCACCACGCCCGCCGACGGCGCGCCGCCCTTGTACTCGTCGTAAGCGACGAGCAGGCCGATCTCCTGCGCGTAGGTGTTCGGGTCTAAGAGGAGCGCGAGGCGCTCGCGCGCGGTGAGTTTGCCTTGCGTGTGCTGGCGTTCGATCTTATCTGCGCCGCCGCCGCGACGGAGTTTCGCAGCGAGCCGCTCGTAGTCTTCGACGAGTGCGCGCATGCGCGTGCGCTTCTCAGCCGCCCCGGAAGAAGATGGTGTTTCTGACTTCATCATCAAGCGTCGCCGTCCGGGCGTCGTGCCCGGCCAGCAGGCACAACTCGGCGGCGTTCATCGCTGCTTAAATATTTATGACCAAAGATGCTTCAACATAACATACGAGCGCGACGCGAGACAACGCACCTTAACCATAAGAAAGCGTCGCATAGTTAAAGCTGCCAACGCGGCTTTAACTATGCGACGCTTCGTGATCTCTTACCTGTCGCCGCTCGCGCGGCTTGGACAAATTATTGACTCGCTTGAACTGTTTGGGTTCCCGCCAGCACCTTTTTCAACAACGCGTTCACGTCCACCTTCTCCGGCACGCCTTCGAGGATGGCGACGCGTGCGCCCTGTCTCTCCAAAACCACCAGCCCTTCTTTCGGCGTGCGCCACACGCGGCGCGTCCCTGTGGGGATGCTGGCGCGCGTGTCGGCGACGGCATCTTTGTAACGCCGCTCGGTGCGATTGAGGTAGGCGTCGTAGAACTCCACGGCGTCCTGTTCGGTATCCCACGCCGTGAGTTGGGCGAGCAAGACCTCGCGCGTCGCACGGTTTTCGTAGAGCGCGAAGCGGTCGCCGCCCCATCCCGCCACGGCTTTCTGCGACACTTTCTCCGCGCGCAAAAATTCGTCGAGGATCTGGAAATAACTCCACTCGCCGTTCACGTCATAGTCGAGTCGCGTCCAATTCCTGCCGAGCAGTTCGACGAGTTCCGGCAAGTTAACTTTGACGGGCGCTTCGCGTGCGAAATATTTTTCCGGGTGCAGGATCTGTTCGGACGACTGCGGCAGAGCTTTGTAGGCTTCGGAGATGAGCGGCCAACCGCCGCGTCTATAGAGTTGTGAAGCGAAATCCATTCCCTGCTTGTAGGGAAAGAGGATCGATTCGCGTATGACGCGCGGCGCACGCTCAATCTTTTCAGACGAACTACCCTCCGCGCTCATTGATTTCATCATCGCGGCGACGCGCTTCAAATCACGCATCACGTAGAAGGTCATCACGAGCGTCGCGTCGCCTTCAACGAGGGCGTGCGCGGCGAGTTCGGCGTCGGAGTCGCCCTTCGGCCATTTCTCGAAGCGGCGCAGGTTGAAGTGCTGGTCTTGCAGGGCGTGCGTGAGTTCGTGCGCCATGACGGGTTGCTGGCCGTCGAGGTCGATCCAGTCTGCGAGGTAAAACTCCTGCGTCCTCGGTTCGTAGTAGCCCGCCACCTGTTCGGTCAGCAGCGCGATGAGAAAGGAACGAAACTGGAAATCGGCGGGCACAAGTCCGAGCTTCTTCAACGCGAGTTCGCTCGCGTGGAGGTCTGCGGGCGTCGTCTGCTCGTCGAGATTGCGCACGAGCATCCGCTCGATCTCGGCGCGCGATTGCGCCCCGCTCTTCACCGCGCGCAACACTTCCAGTTGCCTGATCTCGCTCGTCTCTTTCAAGACTTCGGAGGTGGCCGCCACCACGCTTGCGCTGCGCGGATTGACCGCTGCGGTCGGTGCCTGCGGCGCGGCGACCTGCGCGGCGACCTGCGGCGCGCCCACCGTCCAAACCGCTCCCGCGAGCGCGACGGCGACGAATGCTGCGGCATAAGGTCTGCGCCAGCCGCGCCTCATGTTTCTCTTTGACATCTCGAACCTTTCGCTTTTATAGTCCGCAGACACGCGGCTCATTTCAGGTAGTGTAGATTGCTCCCCGCCGGAGAGCAATCAGCGGGAGGCTTTTATGATGGCAGAAACGGCTATGGACGATCCTCTGTTCGACGTGTGGCACGAAACCCCCGTGCGCGTGCGCTACGCCGAGACGGACAGAATGGGCGTCGTCTATCACGCCAACTACCTCGTCTGGTTTGAGATCGGTCGCACGGAGTTTTGCCGTGCGCGCGGCTTCGCCTACCGCGACATGGAAGAGAACTCCGACGCCTTTCTCGTCGTCGCCGAAAGCTATTGCCGCTACAAAGCTCCCGCCTTTTACGATGACGAACTGATCGTGCGCACGCACATCACGGAACTGCGCCGTCGCTCCGTCCGCTTCGGTTACGAAATCCTGCGCGCGACGGACGGCTTGATCATCGCAGAAGGCGAAACCGGCCACGTCGTCACGGACGGGCACGGGCGCGTCAAATCAATGCCCGAACAATACCGCGACCTGCTCTCCGCCGTCCCCGAAGAAGACATACACACTTCGCAACTCCCGCAACGAATCGAACCCGTGCCCGAAGGCAACGCGCCGTGAGAAGAAGGGATGAAGGATGAG
>DASWNS010000017.1:0-17972 GCA_036399115.1 Pyrinomonadaceae bacterium
ACCTCTCACCTCTGACCTCTTACGTATAGCACGCAGCCGCACGGCGACGCAAAATCGCGGTTTGCTAGAGGCCGCGCTGGCGCGCTACACTACGCCTCTCCTCTTAGTGCTAATCGGGATGAGTAAACACGGAAAATTTCAGACAACCTGCGAATACGCCGTCACGCGCGCTCTGCTCGGCGGGCTGGGTCTGCTGCCGCGCCGTGCGGCGGTGGCGACGGGTCGTGCGGCGGGCAGGCTCGCACACAAATTCGCGGGCGGCCTGCGTCGCACGGGCGAGATCAATCTGCGGCTCGCCTTCCCCGAAATGGAGGCGCGCGAACGCGAGCGTGTGTTGCGCGGGTCGTTCGACAACCTCGGACGCTTGCTCGGCGAGTTCAGCCAGTTTCCAAGTGCGACGCCGGAGAGTTTGCGCGCGCTCGTGGAGTACGATGAAGTCGGGCTTAAACATCTGCGTGAGGCGGAAGCACAGGGGCGCGGCGTCATTTTCCTGACGGCGCATCTGGGCGCGTGGGAATTTTTGAGTTTCGCCTGGTCGGCGCTCGAATACCCGATCAGTTTTCTCGTGCGCCCGATTGACAACGCGCGCGTCGAGGAGTTGATCGAGGGCATCCGCACGCGCTACGGCAACAAGGCCATCAATAAGAAGATGGCCGCGCGTCAGGCGCTCCGCGTCCTGCGCGAAGGCGGCACGCTCGGTATCCTGGCCGACCTCAACACGCACCCGAACGAAGGCGTCTTCGTCCCCTTCTTCGGCCACCTCGCCTGCACCACTTCGGGCGTCGCTACGCTCGCCCTGCGCACCGACGCGGTCGTCATCCCGACCTGCGCCGTGTGGGACGAACAACGCGGGCGTTTCTTCTTTCACGGCGACCCGCCCGTCGAACTCGTCCGCACCGGAGACGACCGCCGCGATGTCGAAACCAACACGGCAAACTTTGCCGCCGCCATCGAACGCATGATCCGCGCTTATCCCGAACAGTGGCTCTGGATTCACAAACGCTGGCGCACGCGTCCCGACGGAGAGCCTGATTTCTACAATCACGGAAAACTATTCGACACAAAAGAGTCACATTTAACCGCTCCCACCGGACATAACAGCCTCTCCAAGTCGTAAGCGCAAGATTTTTATCGTTTTTTCGCTTTCCCGCGCCCCTTCTTTGTCCTTTTCTGACAACATTTAGCCTCTAACCGGGAGTTGTATTGCAAATTTGTCACTTTTTTTTGTATTTTATGCTTGACACGTAACAATCGTTTAGTGTAATTTCACACACGTCGGAGGGCAGTGAGTTTTATAACAAAGTTTTTCAGCAGATTGCCCTTCGAGATTTTTGAAATCAGTGAAATTCGGCCAAGTGCCACGGTAACGCAAAGGCTGCTTTACGAAGCATTATATTTTTCGAGCCTTGCAATTATAACTCGCCCGTACCAACGCACCCTGACCAAAATGCCGGATCGCCCGTAAGTGACGATCTCCAGCGCCAAGTCAACGCCACCCTGAATCTCCGAGCCTGCCCAAAAAATTCAGCCTCGTTAGTCCCCCAAGCTAACGAGGCTGCTTCTCTTTGTAGCCGACCAATTTCCGCCTTCAGCAGCCAGCCTCCAGCGGCGAGACGCTTCACAGACTAAAGTTTTCACATCGCGAGTCCGCCGTCCACCTGTATCACCTGCCCGGTGATGTAACGCGCGGCGGGTGAAACTAGAAAGCACGCGATCTCCGCGACTTCCTGCGGTTCCGCGAAACGACCGAGCGGTATTTGTTCGAGCAACTTTGTCTGGTAGCCTTCGTCGAGCGCGCCCGACATGTCTGTGGAGACGAGGCCGAGCGCGAGCGCGTTGACCGTCACCTTGCGGCTCGCCACCTCTTTCGCCAGCGCCTTCGTCAAACCGACGAGTCCCGCTTTCGACGCGGAGTAGTTCGACTGTCCGGCCATTCCCACCAGCCCGCTGATGGAGGAGATGTTCAAGACCGACCCACCCTCTTCCTGCCTGAGCATCGTGCGCAGAGCCGCCCGCGCGAAGTTCCAGGGGCCTTTCAAATTCGTGTCCACGACGGTGTCCCAATCCTCTTCCTTCATGCGCAGGATCAAATTGTCGCGCGTGATGCCCGCGTTGTTGACGAGGAAATCTATGCTTCCGAACGCCTCTTTGGTCGCCTTGACCATCGAGGCGACGGCTTCCGTCTGCGCCACGTCGCACTGCGTCGCGAGAACGCGCACGCCGAGCGACTCGATCTCCACGCGCAACTCTTCAGCCGCCTCCGCGCTCTTCGCGTAGTTGAAGGAAACGTGCGCGCCGCGCCGCGCCAACTCCAACGCGATGGCGCGACCGATGCCGCGCGTCGCTCCCGTCACAATGGCCGCCCGCCCGTCGAAAGGTTTTCGCTGTAAAACGTCGTCGCTCAAATTTTCATCCTCCGTTTAAGACCGGAAATCTTCTCATCTCCAAAGTTCACGCGCCTCGTGAATTTCACGTCTACTTGTTCAAGTCCAACGAACGCAGATATTCCCTGAACTCCGGCGCGAGGTCTGGACGCTTCAAGGCGAATTCGACGGTGGCGATGAGGAAGCCGAGTTTGTCGCCCGCGTCGTGGCGCACGCCTTCGAAGCGCACGGCGTAGAAGGGTCGCCGTTTGAGCAGCGAACGCATCGCGTCCGTGATCTGTATCTCGCCGCCCGTGCCGCGCTCTGTGCGTTCGATCTCGTCGAAGATGTCCGGCGTCAGGATGTAACGCCCGATGATCGCCAGATCCGAAGGGGCTTCGGCGAAGGGTGGTTTCTCCACCATGTCCCTGATCTTGTAGACGCCTTCGGCGACTTCCTCCGCGTCAATCGCACCGAAGCGCGAAATGGCCTCGCCCGCCACCTGCATCGTGCCGAGGACGGGTGCGTCGTATTCTTCATAAACGCGGAGCATCTGTTTGAGCGCGGGAGTTTCGCAATCCATGATGTCGTCGGGCAGCAGGACGGCGAAGGGTTCGTCGCCGACGAAATCGCGCGCCTGTAAGATGGCGTGCCCGAGTCCTAATGCTTCACTCTGGCGCACGTAGCTGATGCGCGCGATCTCGGAGACGGAGCGTGCGAGCGCGAGCAGTTGGTCTTTGCCGCGCTGGCGCAGGGTGTGTTCGAGTTCGAAGGAGATGTCGAAGTGATCTTCGATGACGCCCTTGCCGCGCCCGGTGATGATGAGGATCGACTCGACGCCGGAAGCGACCGCCTCCTCCACCCCGTACTGGATGAGCGGCTTATCGACGAGCGCGAGCATCTCTTTGGGCGACGCTTTCGTCGCAGGCAGAAAGCGCGTTCCCAGACCCGCGGCGGGAAAGACGGCTTTACGAATCTTCTGTGGCATGTTCTTCTGACTCCCCTTGTCGAAGCTGGAATACTATCAATCGCCGCCGACAAAAAGAGTCGCGGCGCAACCGGAAGCCGACGCTTGACACGCGCGCGCACAGTCGGCTAGCGTGACGAACTTCGTTGACTAATACTGCTGGTACTGCTGGCGAAAAGATAGAACTTCATACCACACGTTAAAGGACAGTACAAATGCTCGATCTCAACTTCGTCCGCGACAATCTGGAACGCGTCCGCGCCGCACTCGAAGCACGCCGCGCGCCCGTCGCCGCGCTCGAAGACTTTGCACGCATGGATGCCGAGCGTCGCCGCGTGATCGCAGAGTCCGACGAACTCAACGCCGCGCGCAATGCTGCGAGCCGCGCTATCGGCGCGTTGATGAAAGAAGGGCGGCGCGAAGAGGCCGAGGCAGAGCGGCGAGCGGTCGGAGAGTTGAAGGATCGCATCGCGGCACTGGACCGCCTGCGCGAAGAGGCCGAGACAAACATGCGTCAGCTTCTCTCGACGCTTCCCAATCTCCCGCACGAGTCTGTCCCTGTCGGCGCGGACGAAGCGGCGAACGTGGAAGTGCGTCGCTGGGGCGCGCCGCCCGCGTTCGATTTCGCTCCGAAGGATCACGTAGACCTCGGCGCGTCGCTCGGGATACTCGACCTCGAACGCGCGACGAAGATCGCAGGCGCACGCTTCGCCATTCTCTACGGCGCGGGCGCGCGTCTCGAACGCGCTCTCATCAACTTCATGCTCGACGTGCACACGGGCGAGGCGCACAACTACAGGGAGACGCTGCCGCCTTTCATCGTCAACCAGAAGGCACTGTTCGGCACGGGTCAACTGCCGAAGTTCGAGCAGGACTTGTTCAAGCTCACGGACGAGCGCGAACTCTACCTGATCCCGACGGCGGAAGTGCCCGTCACCAATATTCGCGGCGATGAGGTGCTCGACGAACAGGAACTGCCGTTGAAGTTTGCGGCCTACACGCCCTGCTTCCGTTCCGAGGCGGGCAGCTACGGGCGCGACACGCGCGGGCTGATTCGCCAGCACCAGTTCGACAAGGTGGAACTGGTGAAACTCGCGCTCCCCGAAAATTCCTACGACGAACTCGAAGGACTCACGCGCGATGCCGAGACGATCCTGCAAAAGTTAGGGCTGCACTATCGCGTCGTCGCGCTCTCGACGGGCGACCTCGGATTCAGTTCGGCCAAGACTTACGACATCGAAGTCTGGTTGCCCTCCCAGAATGCCTTCCGCGAAATCTCTTCGTGCTCCAACTTCGAGGCGTTTCAGGCGCGGCGCGCGCAGATACGCTTCAAACGGGCGTCGGGCGGCAAGCCCGAATACGTCCACACCTTAAACGGCTCCGGCCTCGCCGTCGGGCGCACATGGCTCGCCGTTCTGGAAAACTATCAACAAGCGGACGGCTCGATCCTGATCCCCGAAGCGTTACGCCCGTACATGAACGGGATGGAGAAGATCGAGGCCGCGCAGTAGTCGAAAGCAGTAGATGTCAAAAGCGTAGAGGCCGTGTGAACGTCACACGGCCTCTACGCTTCTGACATCTACTGTCTATTGATTACTTGATCTGTAGGTCGAACGGCAGCATCGCCATCGTCTCGCCGCGTTTCATGTTTTCGAGGATCGACATGTAGCGCAGGGCGCGGCGCATGTCTTCGGGCAAGGCCGATTCAATCGCGGCGCGCTGCTCTCTGGCTTTCGCGTTCGCGGAGCCTTCTGCGCCGCCGCCGCCCAAGAACTGTTGCAGGAACGAACGCGGCGCGGGGAAGACTATGCGGCGCACGTTCTTGTCGGCGGGAATATTCGCCAGCCCCTTGGCGACTTCGACGGCCTTGTCCATTCCGCCGAACTCGTCAACCAGACCGCGCTCCTTTGCCTGCGTGCCCGTCCAGACGCGCCCCTGCGCGATGGAATCCACGTACTCGACATCACGCCCGCGCCCCTTCGCCACCTTCGGCAAAAAGTCGTCGTAATAGAAACTCTTGAGCATCCCTTCGAACTTGGCGCGCTCGTCGGCGTTGAAGGGTTCGGTTTCGCGAAACATTCCGGCCTGTTTGCCGCGCAGCACATACTCGTTGTTGACGCCGATCCAATCGTAGAAACCTTTGATGACGGGTTTGCCCGCATAGACGCCGATGGAGCCGGTGATGGTCGAAGGTTGTGCGATGATCTTCGACGCGGTGGCGGAGATGTAGTAACCGCCGGAGGCCGCCACGTCGCTCATCGAGACGACGACGGGCTTCTGCGCTTTTGCTTTCTCCACCGCATGCCAGATCACATCCGACGCGTAACTCGTCCCGCCCGGACTATCCACGCGCAGGATGATCGCCTTGATCGTCTTGTCGTCGCGCGCGTCGTTCAACGCTTTGACGACCGTGTCCGAGCCGGTTGACTGGCTGCTGAACGCGCTGCCGTCGTCGGACTCGCCGCCCCCGATGGGACCGGAAGCGAAGATGACGGCGATACGCTCGCCCTGCGCGAGTCCCACGGATTCGGGAGTCACGCGGCGATAATCGGATTCACGCACCTTGCGCAGTTTGTCCGAAGCTTTGTAGCCGAGCCGCTGCTTGAGTTCTTCTTCAACTTCATCTCGATACTTCGCGTCGTCGATGAGTCCCGCCGCCTTCGCTTCCCACGCGCCGAGCGGGGCGTTGTCGATGAGCGTGCGCACGTCTGCTTCCGACTTCTTGCGCGTCGCGGCAATCGTCGAGACGTAGCGCCCGAAGAACTCGTCGAGGATCGCGTTCGTCACTTCCCTGCTCGCCTCGGACATCTCCTTGCGCGTGTACTGTTCGGGCGCGGTCTTATATTTTCCGATCTGGTAAAAGTCCGCCTTGACGCCGAGTTTGTCGAGCGAGCCGCCGAGCGACATCACATCCGCGGCGAGGCCGACGATGAAGAGGTCGCCGATGGGCGCGACGTAGATGCGGTCGCAGGCGGTGGCAAGGTAATACTCCTTGTTCGTGCCGTACTCCATGTAGGCATAGACGGGTTTGCCCGACGAGCGAAAGTCCGCGATGGTGTCGCGTATCTCGTCGGCCTTGCCCCAGCCGATCATCGTCATGTCGAGTTCGAGCAGGATCGCGCCGATGCGTTTGTCCGCCTTCGCCTTTTTGATGTTCGACAGCAGGCGCGTCAGCGACCGGTCATCGCGCCCCAGAAAGCGACTCGCGAAAGGGTCTTCGGGCGCGTAATCGGGAAGCGCGCCTTCCACCTTCAACACCAGCACGCTGTTATCGCGTACGTCCGGGCTATCGTCGGCGAACAAGGCCAACAACATCACTGCGCCGATCACGACGACGAGCGCGAGCGCGACGAGCAAGCCCGCCACCCATAAAAAGATTTTCCCACTGCGAGACATAGCCATAAGATTGCTTCAACTGCTCCTGAAATCAGCCCTCCCCTTGCTGCATCCGGGCACCCCGGGAGGTCTATGTGAATACGGGAAAATGGCGGAAAAGTTTAGCTACGCGGCGCGTGGCGGAGAGCCTGCGAGATCGTTATCCGCCATCCCTGCCCCTGACGCCTCCATTCTTCGCACACCATATCGCATAACGCAAATGTCTTGACAGGCGTGAGCGTCGGCTATAGAGTCGTCGCCGCTTCCCCCAAAGCCACTTGAACACATTTATCGCCCAGACAGAAACTGCCGACCTTCCGGGCACGTGGCTTCAATTGCATTTCTCAAACCGCGATCACGGGCTGCGCACCTTATATCCAGCACTTTCGCCATTGTCTCTTATTGATACCGCCGAACTTCTCTGTCCAGCGGCATCCCTGCGTTTAGTGTAATTAATTAACCACCTCGTCCGATCACGGAGAATCTACATGCATCAACTGCGCTTCGCCGTTCGCCGCCAGCGAACCTGTCTCTATCTGTTAGTGGCCGCTGCGCTCTTCGGCGCACTCGCTCTCACCGGCACGCCTCCGAGAGTTGCCAGCGCGACGGGCGCGCATCTGCTCAAGGACGATCAGGATGCGTCCGCCGCAGCCATCCCTGTCATCGCTCCCGGCTCGGCCTACCGTCAAACCAACTTCGTCTCCGACGTGCCGGGCATCGCCTTCATCGAAGACCCGCTGCTCGTCAACCCGTGGGGCATCTCGCTCACCGCGTCCAGCCCTTTCTGGGTGGCTAACACAGGCACGAGCACGTCCACGCTCTATCGCGGCGATGTCGGCGGCGTCGTATTTTTCAAGAACGCAGGACTTGCGGGCATCACGATTCCCGGCGGCCTCCCGACCGGCACGGTCGCCAACCCGACGGCGGCTGACTTCGTCGTCCCCGGCGCGTGTGCCGCCGCACCGTGCGGCGCAAACTTCATCTTCGCCTCGATCACGGGCAACATCGTAGGTTGGGACCCGAACGCTCCTGCCGCCGGTTCGATCACCGGCGTGATCGCCGCGAGCCACCCCGGCCACGTCTACACGGGTCTAGCCATCGGCAACAACGGCGCGGGGAATTTTCTCTACGCCCCCGATTTCGCCAATGGCAGGATTGATGTTTTCAACAACGCTTATGCGCTCCAACCGGCGGCCAGTTTCCCCTTCGCCGACCCGACTATCCCGACGACTCCCGGAAACAGGTATCATCCTTACAACGTTCAGGCCGTGGGCAGTTCGCTCTACGTCACCTACGCCAAGGTCGGCGCGGGCGGGCTGGACGAAGAAGGCATCGGCAACGGCTTCGTCCGCAGGTTCAACTTGAACGGCGTCCGCGATCTCACGTTCGGCATCAATAACGGGCCGCTCAATTCGCCCTGGGGGATCGTCGTCGCGCCCGCGAGTTTCGGCATCTTTGGCGGTGCGCTGCTCGTCGGCAACTTCGGTGCGGGCAATCCGAGCATCCACGCTTTCAACCCGACGACCGGCGCGTTCCTCGGCACGATTCAGGACGAGGGCGGGCACGGCATCGTGATCGACGAACTGTGGGCTATCGTCTTCGGCAACGGCGGCAACGGCGGCGACCCGAACACGCTCTACTTCGCCGCAGGCATCGCCAAAGAGGAGCACGGACTCTTCGGCTCGCTCAAACCGACGACGGCTTCCGCCACGTCGCTCGTCGAGTTCAGTTCGTCTGACTATGCCATCGGCGAGGGCAACAGCAGTATTCAGATCACCGTCACGCGTTCCGGCAACGTCTCCGGCTCGGCCACCGTCAACTATGCCACCTTCGACGAGAGCCGCCCCGGCCATGCAAATCAAAAGACCGACTATGAGATCGCCGTCGGCGCGGTCAGCTTCGCCCCCGGCGAAACGAGCAAGACCTTCAAGGTGATCCTCGTTGACGACAAGTTCGACGAAAACGACGAAACAATCGATCTCGCTTTGAGCAATCCGACCGGCACAGGCGTCGGCCTCGGCAGTGTGAATAGGTCGAAGCTGCTCATCACGGACAACGACACAGGAGCGGCTGCGACCAACCCGATTGACGAGACGGCCTTCTTCGTCCGCCAGCACTATCTCGACTTCCTCGGGCGCGAGCCTGATGCGGGCGGCTTCAATGCGTGGGTCAACGTGCTCAACGGCTGCGCTGTGGGCAACACCGCCTGCGACCGCGTCACGGTTTCGCGTTCGTTCTTCGAGTCGCCGGAGTTTCAGAGTCGGGGCTACTTCATCATCCGCGCTTATCTGGCCGCCTACGGGCGCAACCCGCTCTACGGCGAATTCATGGGCGACCTCAGCCGCCTGAGCGGCGCGACCGCGGAAGAGACGAACGCTTTGCGCGCGGGCTTCACCGCCACCTTCGTCACGCGTAACGAATTCGTCGCCACGCTCGGCGCGCTCACCAACGCGCAATATGTAGACCGGCTGATCGCCAATAGCGGCGTGGCAAACGCCAACCGCAACGCGCTCGTCGCCTCGCTCGACGCGCTTCAAAAGACGCGCGCACAGGTCTTGCAGGAGATCGTGGACAGCTTCCAGTTCGTCAATGACACGCCCACGTTCAGCCGCGCCTACATCCTCGCGCAATACTTCGGCTACCTGCGCCGCAATCCCGATCAGGCTGGCTACAACATGTGGCTCAACTACCTGATGGCGAATCCGCGCGACTTCCGCACGATGGTTCACGGGTTCGTCAACTCGAACGAGTATCGCAGCCGCTTCGGTGCGTCTTAGCAGCAACCCCCTCTGCTGAGGCAAAAAGGAACGAGGACAGTTTGGTTAAACTGTCCTCGTTCCTTTTTTGCTGCGCCGACACAAAGCATGTCCGGCTCGCCCGCAACTAATGATTAAAACAACGGCGGCTCGCCTGCACCACCTCGACGCTTATCGTTTCACGATCCAGCCGCCGCCGAGCACCTCGTCGCCGCGATAAAAGACGGTCGCCTGTCCGGGCGAGATGGCGCGCTGCGGTTCGTCGAAGGTGACGCGCACGCGCCTGTCCGCGAGCGGTTCGATGGTCGCGTGCGCGGGCGTGTGGCGATAGCGCACGCGCACCTCCGCGCGCACGGGCGCGTCCGGTTCATCGAACGCGATCCAGGTGACGCCCGCCGCCGTGAACTCGCGCGCCAGCAACTCGTCGCTCTCGCCCACCACGACCCTGTTTCGCTCCGCGTCAACTTTGACGACGTAGAGCGGAAGCGGGCGCGAGATGCCTAACCCGCGACGCTGCCCGACCGTGTAGCGATGCACGCCCTGATGCTCGCCTATGACGCGCCCGTTCGTGTCCACGATCTCGCCCGCGCCCGGCAGACGCTCGCTCGCGCCCTCCGCTGCGAGATAACGATCTATGAAGCCCGCGTAATCGCCGTCCGGCACGAAGCAGATCTCCTGCGACTCCGCCTTTTCCGCCACCGCGAGATTGAAACGCCGCGCCGCCTCGCGCGCCTCCGCTTTCGACATCTCACCCAGCGGAAACATCGCGTGCGCGAGTTGCGCTTGCGTCAACTCCCAGAGGAAATAAGATTGATCCTTGTTCGGGTCTTCGCCGCGAAAGAGCCTGTAACGGTTCGTCGCCGCGTCCTCCGAGACGCGCGCGTAATGTCCCGTCGCCACCTTCTCGCAGCCGAGGCTTTGCGCCAGCCGGTCGAGCGAAGCGAACTTCAGGCGGCTGTTGCAGGCCACGCACGGAATCGGCGTCTCGCCCTCCAGATAACTCGTGACGAACGGCTGCACCACGTCGCGCTCGAAATCCTGTTCGAGATTCAGCACGTAGAAGGGAAAGCCCAACTCTCCGGCCACGCGGCGCGCATCGTACACGTCGTCGAGCGAGCAGCAGCGCGAGGGCAACGGGTCGCCGTTTTCGTCCACGTTGATGTTGCGGTTCTGGTTCCACAACTGCATCGTGAAGCCGACGAGTTCGTGCCCCGCCGCCTGCAAGATCGCCGCCGCCGCCGAAGAATCCACGCCGCCGCTCATCGCCACCGCAATCTTCATAACTTAAAAACGGTGACGAGTGACGGGTGACGAGTGACAAGTAAAAACCTGTTCTTTCTTGTCACTTGTCACCCGTCACTCGTCACTTCCTCATGTTTGCCGCGCTTTCACGGCGAATGTTAAGATGCTCGGACAGACAACAAATGTGTCCAACAACAAACAGTTAAGGATACCCGAAACAGAGCGAAACGTCAGCCTCTCAACTGTCGAAGCCGCGTGCCGGAGTTTGCCTGGAAACAGAGACTTTTAGTTTTACGTTCAGTTGAGATCATTGCCTTATGCCCGAAAGAGCCATCGAAGAATATACCGTTACGGACGAGCCTTATTACCTGCCCGTGGCGAGCGAAGTGGAGATGTTTGAAGCGGCGAACGCGGCGCGTCTGCCCGTGATGTTGAAGGGGCCGACGGGCTGCGGCAAGACGCGCTTCGTCGAGCACATGGCGTGGCGTCTCGGTCGTCCCTTGATCACAGTGGCCTGCCACGAAGACTTGTCCGCCACCGATCTCGTCGGTCGTTTCCTGCTCGAAGGCGAAGAGACGGTCTGGCACGATGGACCGCTCACCTCCGCCGTCAAGAGCGGCGCGATCTGTTATCTCGATGAAGTGGTCGAAGCGCGCAAGGATACGGTCGTCATCATTCACCCTCTGACGGATCATCGCCGCCGCCTGCCCATCGAGAAGCGCGGCACGATCCTCGATGCGCCGGAGGACTTCATGCTCGTCGTCTCCTACAATCCCGGCTACCAGTCGGTCTTGAAAGACCTCAAACAGTCTACGCGCCAACGCTTCGTCTCGCTCGAATTCGACTATCCGCCCGCCGAACTCGAAACCGAGATCGTCGCGCGCGAAGGCGGCATTGACTTGCAGGCGGCGCGCGACCTCGTACAGATCGGACACAAGATCAGAAATCTGCGCGGGCACGGCCTCGAAGAAGGAGTCTCGACGCGCCTTCTCATCTACGCCGCCCAGCTCATCGCGCGCGGCATCGCGCCCGTTGCCGCCGCCGAAGTCGCCCTCGCCTCCCCCATCACGGACGACCGCGAACTCCAACGCAGCATACGCGAGATCATCACCACCGTCATTTGAATTTGAACGCCATGAACGAAGCCTTAGCCGCACACTTTCTGGAAGATGCGCTCGCAATCTTTCGCAAGTATAAGAAGCTCGCCGAGGATGCCATTGCGCAGATCGACGACGAGGAATTTTTTGCGCGCATTGATGCGGAGGCGAACAGCGTTGCGGTGATCGTGAAGCATCTGGCGGGGAACATGCGTTCGCGTTGGACTGACTTTTTGACGACGGACGGGGAGAAGGCGACGCGCGCCCGCGATGCGGAGTTTGAGATCGAGCCGGAGACGACGCGTGCGGAGGTCATGCGCTGGTGGGAAGAGGGTTGGAGTTGCGTCTTCACGGCGGTCGAGCCGCTTGAGCCAGCAGACCTTGAGCACACGGTGACGATCAGGGGCGAGCCGCACACGGTCGTCAAAGCGATCAACCGGCAGTTGACCCATTACACTTATCACACGGGGCAGATCGTGCTGCTGGCGAAGCATTTCAAAGCAGAGAGTTGGAGCTCCCTGAGCATCGCGCGCGGGCAGACGGAAGCGTTCAATCGATCTCTGCGCGAAGGTGAATCTACGGAGAGGCTCTCTGAAAAGTAAGCCTGTGGCCGTTCCTCGCAGACCTCCCGGCGATCCTCGAAACGCAATGAGCAAGCCAGACGACAAAGACGCGCCCAACGCCTCGAAAGCGAACGAGGAGACGGCTCAGTCGCAGCCACTCGCAGATGTTCTGCCGGAACAGTTCGCGGAGGTGCGGAGCGCGAGCGAGCGGCGCAACGTGGCGGGACTCGTGCGCGAGATCGGGCAACTGCCCGCCGACCGCGCGCGCGCCGCGCTCGAAGTGAGCGCGGGGCTGGCGAGTTTGAGCCTGCGCGTCGGGCTGGAATTCCTGCGCGCGGCGCCGGGCGCGGCGCAGGTCTTGGAAGCGGCTGAGTTGCGCGAGTGGGGCGAGATGGGGCGGCGTCTGGCGATGGCCGACGTGGAGACGGGCGCAAACTTCTTCCGCGCGGGCGTCGCGCAGTTGCTCGCCGTGCCGCAAGCGACGCGACCGCTGCTGTTTCAAGTCTGCGCGCGCCAGTTGCCGCTCTCTACTTCGATTGCGACGGAGACTTTCAGGCTCGCGCCCGAACTCGCACGCGCCGCCCCGGACGAAGCCCTGCTCGCCACGACCTTTGAAGTCGCGCTTGAGATCGCGCGCCGCTCCGCACGCCACAGCGCAGACTTTCTCGCCGCCTCCTTCGACGCCTTCGCGCATCTCAAAAACTATGAACGGGCGGGCGCGGGCGGGCGCGAAAACGAAGTTGCGCGCGCCGCGCTGCATCTCGCCGGAGTGTTCGCACAGCGCGCGGGCGGCGTCGCCGCCGACGCCTGGACGAACATTCCCGCCGCCACCTCCGGCCTCGAAGCCGCACACGCGCTCGCGCTCCTTCGCCACACGGAAACTTTTCTCGAACGCGGCGGCGCGGCGGCCTCGCACGTCCTCGTCGCGGGCGGCGAAGTGCTCAGGCTCGCGCCGCAGGTCTTTGCCGATTGGACGGCCTTGCTCCACACGGTCGCCGCGCAGGGCAACGCCCCGCTCGTCTCGCTCGCGCGCCACAGTCCGCTCTTCTTCCGCGCCCTCCCGGCACGTGATGCTCGCGGTGCGGCGTTAACACAGGGCACGTCTGATCTCGCGCGTCGTGTCATCGCGGCGACGCGCGCCGTGGCCGAGGTAGACGCGGAGGCCGCTATCTCCTGTTTTCGTTCCGCGCCCACCGCGCTGCGCGCGACTTCGCTCGAACACTTCGAGCAGTGGGCGCGCGACGGCCTCGCGCTCAAACGAAACGACGCGCGCACGCGCCGCAGTTATTACGCGCTCGAAACCCGCCAGAGCAACGCCGCGCTCAACGAGGGCGGCGCGGGACTCGCGCTCGAAACGGTTGCGCCGACGCTGCGCCTCTACGTGGAAGGTTTGACGGGGCGCGCCGTCGAAGTGGCCTCGCTCGCCGCCGTGCCCGACGAAGCGCGCATCGGCGACGGGCGCACGATCCACCTGCCCGCCGCCGTCTCCGAGTTTGCAGACGACGAGCGAAATTTTCGTCTCTACAAAGTGCTCGCCGCGCACGCCGCCGGGCAGATCGAGTTCGACACGCACGCACGCGCCGGAAACGACACGGCGGCGAGCGCGAGTTTGCGCGCCGCCTTCGCTTCAATCGCAGAACTTTACGCGGAAGAGAATAGGGACGCGCAGGACGCCTTCGCGCTCGACGGCTATATCAACGACCCGGCGCAGAGCGAACCCGCCCTCGCGCCCGCAGAGGAAGCGCGCCGCGCGCGAAACAGCCGGAGGCGGATGCCGAAGGAGTCGGACTATCGCGCCGTGCTCGCGCTCTTTCCCCTCCCGACGCTCGCCGCGCGCATCTTCGGCACGCTCGAAAACGGTCGCATTGATCGACGCCTGCGCCACGCCTATCGCGGCCTCGCACGCGATCTCGATCTCGTGCGCACACACCTGCGCGCGAGCCGCCCGCGCATCGCAACCATCCCCCTCACGCTCGTCCCCTTCGAGTTGCTCTTCCAGATCACGCTCTGCGGCGGCGCGCTCGACGACGCGCGCTCCTTCTACGGCCAGATCGTCTCCGAACTCGAATCAATCGTCGCCGGTTACCTGAACGGCGCGGAGGCTTCCGTCGCGGACACCCTGATGGCGACGAACCGCGTCTACACGCTCTTTCAGTCCGTCACGCCGCAGGCCACCGAGCAGCAGGAACAGCAATCGGAGACGCAGGACGGAGGCGCGAGCGGTGCGGAATCTTTGCTCGAAGATGCGAGCGCGCGAAAGCCGCGCGAACCCGAAGGGGAGCCGCGAAACGATCCGCCGCCCAATGATGCGCGCGAACTCTTCAACGCGTGGGCGAAGTCCAACTCGTCCGAAGCCGACGCCGCCGAGCAGCTTTTCGGCGCGGAGCGTTGGACGCAGTCGCAGTCGCCGGAGCAGGATTTGGAGCCGGGCGAAGTGGCTTACAGTTACGACGAGTGGGATCGTGAACTCGCGGACACGCGCGTCAACTGGTGTCGCGTCGTAGAGAAACGGGTCCGGCGCGGCGACCGCTCCTTTGTCGAACTCACGCGCACGCGTTATCGCGGCGTCATCTCTTCGATCAAGCATCAATTCCAGATGATGCGCCCCGAAAGTTTGCTGCGCATCAAGAACGAACTCGACGGCGACGATTACGATTTGGATGCCGTGATCAATTACGTCGCCGACCGTCGCGCCGACGGGCGACAATCCGAACGCCTCTACACGAAACGCCTGCGCCGCGAGCGCGACGTGGCCGTCTCGTTTCTGCTCGACCAGTCTTCCTCGACGGCGCGCACCATCGGTCGTCATCCCTTGCAGCCCTACACGCATCCCGGTCGCCGCATCATCGAGATCGAAAAGGAAGGGCTTGTCCTGATGAGCGAAGCCCTCGAAGCCGTGGGCGACGCTTACGCCATCTACGGTTTCACGTCCGAAGGGCGGCGCAACGTGAAATTTTACGTCGTCAAAGATTTTCACGAACGCCACTCCGAAGAGATCGAGCGGCGCATCGGCGGCATCAACTATCAACACAACACGCGGCTCGGCGCGGCTGTGCGCCATGCCGCCGCGCGCCTGCGTGTGCAGGAAGCGCGCACGCGTCTCCTCATCGTGCTCTCGGACGGGCGGCCTTACGATCACGATTACGGCGACGCGCGCTACGCACGCGAAGACACGCGCGAAGCCCTGCGACAGGCTCGCGTCGCGGGCGTCACGCCTTTCTGCATCACCATCGACCGCGACTCCGAGGCCGAACTCCGCGACCTCTACGGCGAGGTCGGCTACACGATCATAGACGACGTGCTCAGCCTGCCGGAGCGGATGCCCGCCATCTATCGCCGTCTAACGACGTGAACGGGGCGAGAGCGCGGGAAGAAGGCCGGGTCGCAGTTTAGAGGGGCGAGGCGGCGAGTTGTCGCTGCCCCGCTCGCGTAATTTTCGGAGACGAAAGTTCCCTCTATTCGTCTCTGACGCACATAAGTTTTCTTCCCGTTATAGTTTCGTCAAATAGTTCCTCTAAAAGAGAGCCTAAAATTAGGCGCAAGAATGGCGAACGTCTGTCGTTCTTGAACTTGAAAACGAAACTGTTCGCGCGCCGCCGGGCTAAAAGAACGGTCGGGCACCAGCGCGCGATTATTGACCACTAGGGATTCGGCTAACATTAGGAGAAACTTCAATGCGACGAACTTTAGCTCTTTTGAGCCTGCTGGCTCTGGCGACCTTCGGGGCTGCCTGCGCTGCTTCGGACAATGCAAACACAGGGGCCAATGCCAATAACGCCAACAATATGAACGCCACGACCGGAACGACGGGTACGGGCACGACGGGTACGGGCGCGACGACCGGAACCGGCACGACCGGAACGACCGGAACCGCCGACAACATGAACACGACCGGCGGCACGACCGGCGGCACAACGGGCGGCACAACGGGCACCGGCGGCAACACCAATACGGGTGGGAACACGAACATGGGCGGCAACGCCAATCGTGGGAACACGAACGCGGGCAACGGTAACACCGGCGGCGGCAACGGCAACATGCGTACCGGCAACACGAACACCGGGACGGGGACGGGCGCGAACCGCAACACTCCCTAGTCTCTACGCGAAAGTTTTTTTCAAGAGTCTGGATAAAAAAAGGGCAAGGGCGCGGTCGGAGTTTGACCGCGCCCTTGCCCTTTCCGGGCGAGGTGGGATCGCTTCACGTCGAATCAACAAGTCCAGAGTCTCAAGTCAAAGACGGTTTGAGACTCTGGACTTTTCCCTGTTGTCCCGGCTTCGCTACTTTCCGGCGAAGCGAAAGGTGAAGCCCGCCGTCACGCCGAAGGGGTAGCCGGGCGTGCCATGAATCCGCGCGACGACCGGGTCGCCGGGTCTGAGGCGCGACTCGAAATAGTTCTGCGTCTCGAAGTAACGCTTGTTCGTCAGATTGTCTATCGAGAGATTGAAATCCACGAAACGCCGGATGCGCTTGCGGAGGCTGAAATCGAGCACGTCGAGGCCGGAGGCGCGAATGGTGGCGTCCTCTCCGTCGAGACGGTAGCTGCCGGTGTGCCTGTAATTGAGCGCGGCGTCGAAGCCGCGATAGCCGGAGAGGGTGAGCGCGGCGTTGGCGACCGTGTGCGGCGCGCTGTCCACGTAGACGCGCGGGCGCGTGGCGCGAAAAAATGCGTTGCTCACCTGCGTCAGGCCGCCGTTGAAGGCGAGGTGCTTCGTCAGTTGCGCGGAGGTCTTGAACTCGTAACCGTAGGAACGGCTTGCGCCCCTGAACTCGAAGCTGCCGTCGTCCGGGATGTAGACCTGTTCGTTCGAGCGGTCGATGAGGAAGAGGTCTGTGACGAGCGAGAACCGCTTGAACTTGTGCGACGTGCCGAGTTGGTAAAAATCGGTGGTGGAGACTTTCGGGGCGGAAGGATTGCCGACGACGCCGCGCGCGTCCTGACTCGAAATGCCGCGCCCGTAGTTGAAATAGAAGGTGGCCGGAAAGTTGTCGGCAGGATTGTAGGCCGCGCTGAACTTGGGCTGGAAGCGCGCGGCGGACTGCGCGCCAGAGAGCGCGGGAGCGGCGCGGTCGTCCACCTTGAAGCGGAAATAGTCGTAGCGCACGCCCGCCTCGATGTGGAGGTGGCCGTGCAGGAGGTCGATGCCGTGTTGCACGTAGCCGCTCGCGTTCGTGACGCGCGCCCGCGCGTCGGTCAACGGGCGCGTGGTCACGCCGGGGCTGACGGCTTCGCCCACGGCAATCGGACTGCGCGCGACGGTCGGGTAGAGTCCGACGTTGATCTGATTGTCGTGATAGTTTGCGCCGACGGTGATGAGCGCGAGATGCTTGAAAAGTTTATAGGGGCGCAGGTATTGGAGGTTCGCGCCTTCCTGTAGACGCGAATCGTGCTGCTGAATCTCGTCGCCGTTCACTTCGTCTGTGAGAAAGAAGGTGAAGTTGGAATAGAGATCGAAGAGCGAGCGCGAGACGAAGGCGTCGGCCTTGAAGGTCGCGCCCGATGCGGACTCGTTGCGGAAATAGAGGCCGACCATCCCCGCATGCACGCGCCCGCCGTTGTCCGGGTCGATGAGGCCGAAGCGGTCGAGTCGGCCCGCGAACACCTCGTC
>DASWNS010000018.1:0-13054 GCA_036399115.1 Pyrinomonadaceae bacterium
GATTGCAATAAAGTTTCAGACCCATCGGCGTAACCAAACCAGCGGCGGCGGGAGAATGACGGGCGGGGCGCACGACGCTTCTGAAGCGCGACGACGACCGGAGCGCAATTCTCAGTCATTCGGGAGTGACGAAGAATATAGCACGTTTGTTTTGCACATGCAACACTCGCCAGCGCGTGAAACGAAGGCGACGGAGAACGAGGCACAAGTTTCACCCCGGAACAGCCCGTGCCTCAAGCAGAAATAGCATCGCACTCAAACAGAAATAGCTTGTGCCTCGAACAGAAATAGCTTGCGCTCAAGCAGAAATAGCTTGCGCTCCGGCCTTCGCTTCCGTCTATAATCCGCGTGCGTAGCAGCAAACTGATCCGTTGCGGCAGAGCAGCCGACGGCAGACGCGTTTCCTCCCGCCTTACAGGAAGCGTTCGCTGCGCCCTTTTTTAAGCGACGCGCTCGATAAACTCACCACCACAGCAACCATAGCGGCAGCGGCGAAGCAGCGACAGCGGCAGCACCGGCGACGCGCGCCCACACGTCTCTGGAGAACTCCCGAAGATGTACAGGCCAAACTTCTGCGCGGAGTGCGGCGAGCCTGTTGTTCGCCTGCGCTGGCGTTTGTGGACGAGTCGCCGTTTTTGCGCGACGTGCGACAAAAGGTTTCGTAAAAGCCGCCTGCTGTGGCGGGTCGCCGCGTGCCTCGCGCTCACGGGCGTAGGCTTCACCGGCGGTCGCGCGTTGCGTCAAGCACCGCCGCCGCTCGTCATCGAACGCGGCGCGTTTAACTCTCCGGCCTCCTCGTCGCAAACTCCGGCGACGGCCAGACAAGTTTCCGCGAACGCCAACGCCGCGAACGTCAACGCGGGCGCGAGCCTCTACGGCGCGGACGGCACCACGCGGGAACGACCCACGGAGGCCGGAGAGGTCGTCTCCATCTGCGGCGCGCGCACGAAACGCGGCACGCCCTGTTCGCGCCGCGTGCGCGGCACGGGTCGCTGCTGGCAGCATAGAGGACGTGCGGCGATGCTGCCCGCCGCGAAGTTGATCGTGCGTGAAGAGTGAGAGGGGGAAAAAACTTTTCTCTTCGCGCCCCGTAATATTTGGCGTTCGCAGTGCGTTTTAACTACAATGCATGAGCTAATCCTGCTAAAGCGTCCTCGCTGGGGCGCAAAAAAGAATTTCCTGTCCGCATCAAGAGCTAAAAGTCGTCGTTGCTGCTCGAAGCAGCCCGTCGGGGCGTCGCTCGTGAGGGCGGCCTTAACTCTCTGAAAAACTGTCTAAAAAAATGATGAAGAAAATCTACCTATCGGCAATCGCTTTTCTATTCCTCTGCTCCTACGTCGCCACGGCGAAAGAAGCAAGGCTCGTGCGTTACCCGCATTATCATCAGGGGCGCATCACGTTCGGTTATCTCGGCGACATCTGGACGGCGGATGAGACGGGGCAGAACATCCAGCGTCTCACCGTGCATAAAGCGCGCGACGTGTACCCGCGCTTTTCGCCCGACGGCAAATGGATCGCTTTTTCGAGCGACCGCAACGGCAACCTCGATGTCTTTATCATGCCTTCGAGCGGCGGCACGGTGAAGCAGTTGACCAACCACTCTTCCGACGATTCCGTCCTCAACTGGACGCCCGACGGCACGCGCGTTCTCTTCTCCGCGAATCGCGGCGAAGACTTCTCCGCGCGCCTCTACACGGTTTCGACCGACGGCGGGATGCCCGCGAACGCAGGCACGGACATGGGCGTGCAAGGCTCCTTTTCGCCCGACGGGCGGCGGCTCGCCTACAACCAGAAAGCGCAGGCGTACTGGCGGAAGTTCTATCGCGGCTCGATGCAATCGGACGTGATGGTGATGGATGCGTCCACGAAAAAGTTCACGAACCTGACCGACTTCGAAGGGCTGGACTCGTGGCCGATGTGGGCGCGCGACGGCCACATCTATTTCGTCTCCGACCGCGAAGGCGGCGGACTCACCAACATCTGGCGCGTCTCGGAAGCGGGAGGCAAGGCCGCGCAGGTCACGAATTTCAAGAGCGGCGACGTGCGCTGGCCTGCCATCAGCGCCGACGGCAAAACCATCGTCTTCGAGCACAACTTCGGCATCAGCAAATTCGACGTGGGATCAAAACGCGTCACGCCGATCTCGCTCGACATCGCCGCCGAGACGCAGGAGAGCCTGAGCGAAGTGCGCGACTACGCTTCGCAGGTTGACGATTACGCGCTCGCGCCGAATTCGCGCCGCATCGCCTTCTCCATTCACGGCGAAGTGTTCACCGCGCCCGTCGAAGAGGGCGACCTGCGCCAACTGACCGAAAGCCCTTTCCGCGACCGTAACGTCGAATATTCGCCCGACGGCAAGTGGATCGCTTTCGTCTCCGACCGCAGCGGGCGCGAAGAACTCTACGTCGTCGCCGTGGACGGCGCGGGCGAGGCGCAGAAGCTGACAGACCTCGACGAACTCAAGTACGGCTACGCCTGGTCGCCCGATTCCACGCAAATCTCCTATTCGGCTTCCGACAACAAACTGCGCGTCGTCAACGTCGCCACCAAAGCGTCGAAGGAGATCAGTTCCTCTCGCTACGGGCAGATCGGCTTCGGCTCCTGGTCGCCCGACGGCAAGTGGCTCGCCTATTCCAAACCCGACTTCACGCGCACGAGCGATGTCTACATCGCGCCTTCCACCGGCGGCGAAGAGCGCAGAGTGACCTTCGATTCCTTCACCGACACAGGCTCGCGCTTCTCGCCCGACGGCAAGAAACTCTATTTCCAGCGCGTAGACCAGAGCAGCTTCAGTTCGTTGACCTCCGTGCAAATCTATTCGATCACGCTCGAAAAATTGGAGCGCGACCCGGACGACGCGGAGGAGCGCGCCGAACAGGAGGCCGCCGAAGCCGCGCGCCAACAACCTTCCGGCGAAGCGTCCGCAGGCGGCGCGGCGCGTCCGCCCATGCCCCGCCCGACGCCGAAGCCTGTCAATATTGACTGGGCGGGTCTGAAACGCCGCACGCGGCAACTGACGCGCATGCCTTTCGCCGTCACGAGCTACACCATCGCGCCCGACAGCAAATCCATCGTCTTTATCACGAGCGAACCGGCGGGCGCGGCGGGGAACCTCCCCGTCATCTATTCGATTCAGGAAGACGGCAAGCGACTCACGCGCATCACCTCCGGCACGCCGCCGACCGACGGCGCGGGCGGTGGCGGCGGTGGCGGCGGTTTGGGCAGCGGCCTCTCCAACCTGAGCGTCTCGCGCGATAACCGCACGCTCTTCTTTCAGGAGGGGCAGTTCGTCTATTCCGTGCCGATGCCGCCGCCCGTGCCTGCGGGCGCACCTGCATCGAGCGCGCCGCCCGCGACGACGGCAAGTGCGGCGCAACGTCGCCGCATCAACTTCAACGCGAAGGTCAGAATTGATCGTCCCGCCGAGTGGGCGGAGATGTTCGACGATGCCTGGCGCACGATGAAATATCGTTTCTACGACGCGAAGATGCACGGCACGGATTGGGACGCGATGCGCGCCAAGTACCGCCCGCTCGTCGAATACGTCGGCGACCGGCAGGAACTCCTGAACATCGTCAACGAGATGATCGGCGAACTCAACGCTTCGCACACGGGAGCCGCGCCGCCGCCGGGCGGAAGCCAGCCGGGCGCAGCCCAGACCGGGCACCTCGGCCTCGAACTCGAACCCGATGCGGCGGCGGGTCGTTATCGCGTCAAGCACATCTACGAAGACGGCCCTTCGGACAAGGATTGGGTCAAAGTCTCGGTCGGCGATTACCTGATCGCCATTGACGGCAAACCCGTGCGCGCGGGCGACGAATACTGGCAGCATCTCAACTACCGGCTCAATCGCAAGGTCGCCGTCACCTTCAACAACAAGGCTGCGGAAGAGGGCGCGTGGCGCACCCGCATCGAACCGACTTCGATGGGCAACTACAGCCAGCTTCGCTACGAACGCTGGGTCAAAGAGCGGCGCGACTTGGTATCGAAACTCTCGAACGGGCGCGTCGGCTACCTGCACATACAGGCGATGAACCAACCCTCTCTGCGCAAGTTTGAGAAGGAACTGCGCGAGTATCGAGACAAGGAGGCGATGATCATCGACCAGCGTTGGAACGGCGGCGGCAACATCGAACAGGAGTTGCTCGGCATTCTCGTCCAACGCCAGTATCAAGTCTGGCAGCCGCGCGGCACCGAGCCGACGACGCGACCGCTGGCAGGCTTCTTCGGTCCCAAAGTCGTCCTCCAGAACTGGCGTTCGTCTTCAAACGCGGAGATGTTTCCCGCAGGCTTCCGCGCGCTCGGACTCGGCAAAGTGATCGGCACGCCGACGATGGGCGCGGTGATCGGCACGGGCAGCTACTCTTTGATCGACGGCTCGACCGTGCGCACGCCCGGCATCGGCGTCTATCTCGCCGACAAGGGGCAGACCAACATGGAGAACAACGGGGTGCGCCCCGACATTCTCGTGGACAACACGCCCGAAGAGACTCTTGCCGGGCGCGACCGCCAGATCGAAGTCGCCGTCGAAGAACTGCTCAAGCAACTCAAGAGCGGCAACAACTCTGTGGCGAACAAATAGCCGATAGGCGGGAAGCGAACAGTTAAAAGGCCACGGCGCAGACGGAAGGCTCGAATGATCCGTCTGCGTCGTGGACTTTTCTTTTGCGCGGGGGCATCGGTTTCAGGGCGCGGCGCAGCCCGGATCGCCCGCCTCTGGCTTTCGGGCGGGAAGAGAGCTAAAATGCTCCGGCGCGGACATCCCCTCCTCGCGAGTCTGCGGTTGAATTCGGACTACTGCGCGCCAGTAGTCTTTTGACTGAAACCGGAACGCCGCCAATATCCCCTTAAGGTCAATACGCCCGGCAGCCGTCTGTCAAATGACCGAGCCGGGGAATTTCCAAAACCTCGGAGTGTGAGAATGCGGAGGCGCGATTCCGGCGCACCCCGTTTATTGATTCGCGGAGAGACTCTACTTGATCGAAGCTAAAAATATGGCCGTGCCAATTCAAGGCGACGCTTACGACAGCAGCACCATCGCGCCCGTCGCGGATTGGCGCGCGTTGAGTGAACTTGAAGAGCACTTCGTACAGTTTTATGAGGCCGACGAATTTCTACTGGATTCGCTCGGCGGCTTCATCGGCGCGGGACTCGCTGCCGGAGATGCCTGCATCGTGGTGGCAACGGAGGCGCACCGCGAAGCTCTCGAAGAGCGTTTGCAGGCGACCGGGTTGGATACGGCGGCGGCGCGCGCAGGCGGCCAGTATGTCGTGTTGGATGCGTCGGAGATTTTGTCGAAGTTCATGTCCGGAGGGCAGCCCGATCCGGTTCGCTTCGCGGAAGTTGTGGGGAGCATCGTCGGACGCGCAGCGGAAGGCCGTGAGCGGGTGCGAATCTTCGGGGAGATGGTCGCGCTCCTGTGGACGGAAGAGAATTACCACGCCGCCATCCGTCTCGAAGAACTCTGGAACGAACTGCAACGGACGCACTCGTTCTCGCTCTTCTGCGCTTATCCCATGCAGGGCTTCGGCGGGGAACTGCTCGCCAGCGGACTCGCCGACGTGTGCACGACGCACGCGCGCGTGATTCCCGCAGAGAGCTACACCGCGCTCGCTGACCCGGACGAACGCCTACGCAAGATCATCACGCTGCAACAGAAAGCGAGGACGCTCGAAGCTGAGATCGCGGAACGCAAGGAGGCCGAAGAGCGTCTGCGCATCTCGCTCGCACAGGAGCAACTCGCACGCGCAGAGGCCGAGCACGCCAGTCGTCTGAAAGATGAATTTCTCGCCACCGTCTCGCACGAACTACGCACGCCGCTCACGGCCATCATCGGCTGGTCGTACATGCTTCGACACGGCAAGCTGAGCGAGGCCAACGCGGTGCGCGCGCTTGAAACCATCGAACGCAACGCCAAGTCGCAGGCGCAGATCGTCGAAGACATTCTCGACGTGTCGCGCGTCATCACGGGCAAACTTCGTCTCAACATCGAAGCGGTTGACGTGGCCTCCGTGATCAACGCCGCGATTGATTCCGCGCAGTTGGCGGCGGAGTCGAAGCACATCCAACTGCAAGTAACGCTCGATCCTTCCGCCCGCCACGTCTCGGGCGATGCGAGCCGTTTGCAGCAGGTCGTCTGGAACCTGCTCTCGAACGCGATCAAGTTCACGCCGAAGGGCGGGCGCGTCGAAGTGCGTCTGGAGCGCAAAGAGGCAAACGCGCAACTGAGAGTGAGCGACACGGGCTGCGGCCTCCACCCGGAATTTCTGCCCTACATCTTCGACCGCTTCCGTCAGGCCGACGGCTCTAACACACGCTGTCACGGCGGGCTGGGCTTAGGGCTTTCGATAGTCAGGCATCTCGTCGAACTCCACGGCGGCACCGTCCGGGCGGACAGCCCCGGCGCGGGCGGCGGCGCGACTTTCACCGTCGAACTCCCGCTCGCCCCGACGCGAAGCAGCGTGCGAAACGGCGAGACGGGCGGACACTATTCACGGAGCAATGAAGAAGCCCTGAGCGCGCACGCCGGAAGCCTGCCTTCGCTCGAAGGCGTGCGCGTGCTCCTCGTGGACGACGCCCCTGACACGCTCAACACACTCAACGCGATCCTGACCGAGCACAACGCGACGGTGCAAATCGCCGCTTCCGCTGCCGCCGCGCTCGAAGTGCTCGCGCGCTACAAGCCCTCCGTGCTCGTCTCCGGCCTGACCATGCCCTGCGCGGACGGCTACACGCTCATCGGCAGGATCAGAGCACAGGAGACGGAGAGCGGCGACGAGCCGGTTCCCGCCATCGCCCTGACCGCTTATGTCAGGGTTGAGGATCGCGTGCGCGCACTCGCGGCGGGCTTCAATATGTTCGTCCCGAAGCCGGTTGACCCGAACGAGTTGATCGTAGCCATCCTGAGTCTCGCCGAACCGCGCACGACGGGCCTGCTCCACTCCGACTCGGAGATGTAGCGAACTGCGCGCGGCACACACCGACGATGAAAAAGGCAGGCGGGACTTTCGAGTCCCGCCTGCCTTCTTCGTTATGCGACGTGCGCTTTTTTTGTCTTCCCTATTTACGGTTTTTGAACTGGTCGTACAACTCCGTGTGGCGACTGTTGAGCGGCACCTGTCGCCCGTTGATGAAGAGGTGACGGATGTGCGTGCGTGCTTCGAGCAGGTCGCCGTCCGTGACGACGAGGTTGGCGATCTTGCCCGTCTCGATTGAGCCTAAGCGATCCCCGACGCCCATGATCTGCGCCGGGTAGAGCGTGACGGATTTGAGCGCCTCGGCGCGGGAGAGTCCGAAGGCGGCGGCCATTCCGGCGCGATATGGCAGGTCGCGCACCTCCGCGCCTTCGTCGCCGGTCGAGAGCGCGAAGCGCACGCCCGCCTGTTGAAGTTTGGAAGGGTTCTCGTACATCACGTCGTAAAAGTCGTCTTCGCGGCTCGGCAGGTTGAAGACGCCGCTTAAGATGACGGGCACGTTGCGCTCTTTGAGAAACGCGGCCATCTTCCAGGCGTCCGTGCCGCCGAGGATGATGGGCTTGAGTTTCATCTCTTCCGCAAAGCGGATGACGGCGCGCATCTCCGGCTCGCGGTCGGCGCGAAAGACGACGGGACGCTCGCCGCGCACGTAAGGCACGAGCGAAGCGAGCACGACATCGGCATCGGGACGCGGAAGTGCGCGGTCGCGCTCCGCCGCGTCCATCGCGCGCCCGTAGGCTTCCGCATCGCGGAGCATCTTGCGCAGTTGCTCGACCTGCCGGTCGCGCGCCGCGACGGCCTCCGTCGGGTTAGCTTGCGGCTGCCCGAAGAAACCGCCGAAGCCTCCGCCACCGCCCGCGCGCGGGTAGGTGACGACGAGCGCGGCGGCGGGCAGGACGGCCATCTCCTGCGGGCTTGAGCCGAGCAGGTTGATGAAGGCGGCCTGCCCCGAGATGATCCCGCCCGCAGGCAGACTCAAGACGCTCGTGACGCCGTTCACGCGCGTCACAGCGACGTGCGCGCTGTGCGGGTTGATGCCGTAGAAGGCTTGCGCGTTCGGATTCATGTCGCCCGTTTCGGCCACGTCAACGGTCGCGTTCGCGCCCTGCGGAATCTCTATGAGTCCCATCGCCGTGCCGAGGTCGATCATGCCGGGATAGACGCTCAACCCGCGCGCATCGATCTCCTGCGCTCCCGCAGGCACCGCGACGCTCGCGCCGACGGCGGCGATCCTGCCGTCGCTGATGACGACGGTGCCGTTCTCGATCTCTGCGCCGGAGACGGTAAAGATGCGCGCGTTGCGGATGGCAAACGTGCCCGGCGTGCCGGACATGAACTGGGGTCCCATCGTGCTCGACGCCTGCTGCGCCGTTGCCGCGACGGGCAGGAGCATCGAAAACGCGAGCGCGACGGCCAGACCGCGAGCGACGGCGACGAATCTTAGTAGTGATTTCAGCTTCATCGGTGATTATCTCCTTCCCCGTTGTCAACGTCGTCGTGGTCGTGATGATTCGAGGGGCGCGTTCGAGGTGCGCTCGGCGGCGTTGCGCCCTGACTCGGCGGGCGGTTCACTTCGGCCTTCAATAACTCCTCGCGCTCGCGTTGCAGTTCGGCGCGGCGCGCTAAGTCCTGCTCGCGGTCGAAGAAGATGTCGCCGTCGATAAACGTGCGTTCGACGCGCGAGTAGACGCTGAACGGGTGGCCGTTCCAGATGACGAGGTCTGCATCTTTGCCCACGTCAATCGAGCCGACGCGATCCTGTATGCCGAGTTGAATGGCCGGATTGATGGTGATGAGGCGCAACGCTTCCTCTTCCGAGAGGTCGCCGTATTTCATCATCTTCGCGGCATCAATGTTCAGACGACGCGCGCGCTCGTCCGAGTCGGAGTTGATGGAGACGAGCACTCCGGCGCGCATCATCACGGCGACGTTATAGGGAATCGCATCGTAGGCTTCGATCTTGTAGCCCCAACTGTCTGCGAAGGGCGACGCGCCCGCGCCGTGCGCCGCGATCTCTTTCGCCACCTTGTAGCCTTCGAGCACGTGCTGGAGCGTCTTGACGCGGAAGCCGAACTCCTGCGCGACGTTGAGCATCATGATGATCTCGTCGGCGCGATAACAGTGCGCGTGGACGAGTCGTTTGCCTTCGAGCACTTCGACGAGCGGTTCGAGTTGCAGGTCGCGGCGCGGCGGGATCAAATTCCTGTCGCCGCGTGCTGTGGCGGCGCGGTGGTCGTCCCAGGCGCGTTTGTAGTTGCGTGCGCGGGTGAAGGCATCGCGCAAAACTTCTTCCTGTCCCATGCGCGTCGCGGGATAGCGGCGCGTCTGGCCGGGCAGGACGGTGGAACTCGCGCGCTTGACGTTTTCGCCGAGCGCAAACTTGATGCCCGGAGGCGCGCCGGGAAAGATGAACTCCCCGACCGGGCGGCCATACTTGATCTTGACCACGGTGTTCTGCCCGCCGATGGTGTTGGCCGAGCCGTGCAGGAGATTGAGAGTGGTCGTGCCGCCCGCGAGTTCGCGGTAGAGGTTGGGCGCAGTCGGGTTCAGCATGTCGCGGATGCGCACCATCGAAGTGACGGAGAGCGTGCCTTCGTTGATCGCATCGGACATCGAATGCGAGTGCGGGTCGATGATGCCGGGCATGACGTACTTGCCCGTCGCATCGATCACGCGCGCACGCTCCGGCGCTTTCAGGTTCTGGCCGACGGCTGCGATCTTGCCGTTGCGAATCAGGATGTCGGAATTTTGCAGAGTGCCGCGCGAGATGGTGAGGATCGTCGCATTGCGAATCAGCGTCTCCCCTCCGGCGGCGGCGTCTGCCCCGGTTCTGGCCGCGCCCGGTTGCTGCGGCTGCGTGCGCCGCTGCTGCGCGTGCGCCGTTGCGCCCCACACCGGGACGAGCACGGCGTAAGCGATGAAAAGTGAAATAAGTTTTGTCATACCAAGCTCCATGAAACAGTGACGAGTGACAAGTGACGAGTAGAAAACAGTTCTGAGCCGTAAGCGATAAGCGACGGGTGACGAGCGGCGAGTGACAAGTTAAAAAGCCGTGAATCGTAGATCGTGAATCGTGAATAGAAGAGATCAGTTTTAGAGCTATTCACGATCTACGATTCACGATCTACTGTCTTCATCTCGTCACTCGTCACTCGTCACTGTCCCGGCGGCGTTGCGCCGCCTGCGGCGCGCGTGCCGTTGAAGGTGCCTGTGCCGGTGCCGACGGTCGTGACGGTGCCGCGCATCTCGTTGCCGCTGATCGTGCCGTTGAAGGTGGCTTCGGTGGTCTGCGTGCCCGTCGTGATGGGGACGGTGAACTTGATGTCGCCGCTTGCCCCGACGGATGCGTTAGCGATCTGCGACGAGCCGAAGTCGCCTTGAATCGAACCGCTCAGGCGTTCGCCCTCCTGTTGCAGCGTGAGCGTGACGGAGCGTTCCGGCTGGCCTTCGAGCTGCACGCGCAGCGTCCACGTGCCGGACGCGAGCGAGGCGGTGCGCGGTGCGCCGCCCGGTGCTCCGGCTGGTGTGGCGGGCGCGGGTTTGAGATCGACCGGGCGACCGTCTATGAAGACGTGGGTGATGCGCCGGTTCTTATCGAAGAGGTCGCCGCGCACGATGGTCAGGTTCGCGATCTTGCCCGTTTCAATCGTGCCGAGTTGAGCTTCGACGCCGAGAATCTCCGCCGCCCGCAGCGTCAAGGCGCGCACGGCCTCGTCGCGCGCGAGTCCGTTCTCGACAGACTTCGAGACGTTTGCGAGATAGTCGGACATGTTCGCCAGACCTCCCGACTGGAAGGCGAAGCGCACGCCCGCCGCCGCGAGTCGCCCGGCGGTCTTCGGCGCGTCCACGCGTTCGCGCAGGACGCGAATCGGATCGGGGTCGGCTTCGGGCGACTCGGCGGTCGTGCGGCGCGGGTAGTTGAGCGACAGCAGGACGGGGACTTTCGCCGCCGCCAGCCGCTCCGATACGCGCCAACTCTCCGCGCCGCCCGCGATGATCAGGCGCAGGTTGAACTCCTGCGCGAGGTCGAGCGCGCGTTCGATCTCGCGCTGGCGGTCGGCGTACATGACGACGGGCATCTGGCGCGCGAGCACGGGCAGGAGCGCGTCGAGCGACTTGTCCTGATCCGGACGACGCACGCCGCGCGGGCTTTTTTCGTAGATGGCATTGGCTTCGCGGTAACGCGCTGCGTCGAGCATCATCTGGCGAATGGCTGCGAAGACGCCGAGGAGCGAGCCGGGATAGGTGCCCGTGCGCAGCGGCGTGAAGCCGACGTGGAGCGCGACGGGCGCGCGCACGATCATCTGTTGCGGCGTCTCGCCCGAGAGATTCACGAAGGCCGACTGCCCCATGAAGATGCCTTCGCGCGGCGCGGTCAGGGCGGCGGTCAGCCCGGCGTTGCGCGCGGCATCGAGTTGTTCGCCGCCGGGACGCACGATGTCGGACGCGAGAATCTCCGGTTGCAACCCGACGGGCTGCGAAGAGTTTGGCGACACGACGGCGGGCGTCGGTTGTTGCTGCGCGGCGAGAAACGCGGCTACGCCTCCTCCCCCGCCCGCGGGTCGCGTGGGCGCGGCGGGCATGCCGAGATTCGTGTTGGCGTCGATGAGGCCGGGATAGATCGTGAGTCCCGCGCCGTCGATGATGCGCGCGTCGGCAGGCGCGGCGACGTTCGCGCCGACGGCTGCGATGAGGCCGTTGCGGATGACGACCGTGCCGCGCGCTATCTCCGCGCCGGAGACGGGCACGATGCGCGCGTTCGTGATGGCATAAGTGTCAATCGCGCTGCGCTGTGTGAAGAAGAGTAGAGCGGCGGCGCGAGGCGGCGCGGCGAGCATGACGGCGAGCAGCGCGACTACCAGCGAGAGAGAGATGACGGGCGCGAGGCGGCGGCGACCGTCCGTGCGTGCAGGGTCTTTTCGCATGATCATTTTCTGCCTTCGGGTTTGCGAGTTAACGGGTGCAAGTTAAAGTGCGCGCAGACGCTCCCCTTGCGGAGATGGCGTGCGCACGCGTGCGCTCAAATTTTTAAAGACGAAAATTGAAGGGGACGCGTCCGGCAAGAGACGCCTTCTCCCGCGAGAGGCCGGAGAAGAGCGAAATTTCTCGGTTGACTGCCGGAGGCTCGTCCTGTTACGGAAGCGCGCGCGAGAAAGTTTCGAAGGACTTCCCGCACGCCTGTTAAGAGCAAAACTCGAATAAACGAAAATAAACGAATCCGCGCCGGGAGCAGATAAAAGGCGGCGCGTGCGATCAATATCGCACGCGCCGCCCGGTTGCGAATGCGTCCGTGTTGTAAGACGGATGCGGCGCAAGTGTCTAGTGGTTGGCGTTAGCGTTGTGCGCCGCGCCTCCGGCCTTGGTGTTGGCGTTCGACGCGTTGGCATTGGCGTTCGACGCGTTAGCATTCGCATTCGCCGCGTTGGCATTTGCTGCGTTGGCGTTGTTGGCGTTGTTAGGGACGACGATGGCCGCGTTGCCGTTGCGCGCGCCTGCGTTGGTGTTGGCGTTGTCGGTGGCGGTGCATCCGGCAGAGAGTGCGGCCAGTGCGACCAGAGTTGCAAGTTTCTTCATAGTCTATGTGCTCCTGTGAAAGTGTCTTCTACTTGCCCGGACAATTCCCTGTCGGTCAAATTTGCTGCCTTCGCTGGCGAGCCGGGCGCGATGGCCGCGACGGTGGGAAAGCCGTGCGGGAAGTGCGGGCAGCTTTCATTCTATGACGTTCAGGGGAAGTGTTATTTAGCGCACGCATATTTACCATTGCACCGCAACGAAAGCAAGAGAGCGCAACGTTGAAGGAGGAACGTTGAAGAAGGAAGGAGAAGACAGGACACGGAATACAGGAGTCAGAATAGAAGGTGCGCGTCTCTTGCTTCTGACTCCTGTCTTCTGTTTTCTGACTCCTGCTTTTCATTCCTCCTTCAACGTTACCATTTGACCGAGCCTTCCTGCGTCGTATCGATCTGCGCGGTGGGCAGAGATTCGTTGAAGAGATAGCCCTTCATGTTATCGAAGAGAAAGTTTTGGGCGTCGGGGCTGGTGAGGTCGAGGCCGTAGTGGTTGATGATCTGGCTCTGTTT
>DASWNS010000019.1:0-7724 GCA_036399115.1 Pyrinomonadaceae bacterium
CCAGAACTGTGGGCGACAAAGTGACGGCGGAAGTGATTCGTAAATACATCCAACGTCACAAAGAAACCGAAGATACGCAAATAGACCTGTTCGACTAAATCACTCTAAAGCCCCACCGCTTGCGGTGGGGTACTTTTACTCGAATCTTTCGTCTCAACGCTTCCAGTACGACCTGAAGGAGGCGCAAGCCAAGGACATGATTAGCGCGGCACCGAGCCCGAACACGCTTTCGGAATATATGCGAGATGAGTCGCTGACAGACGTGCTGCGAGACCTCGTCACGAAGAGCAGTCTCCCGCTCGCCGGGGCGGAGACTGTCTTCGCCGCGGACTCGACGGGCTTTGGCATCCCGCTCCGCCGCGTCTGGTTTAATCGTCACACCGAGCGGCGAGAAAAAAGACGAAATTACATAAAGCTCCACGTGATGGTTGGCGTAGAGAGCAACATCATCACCTGCGCGGAGCCGACCGAAGGGTCTGCCAGTGACAGGACGTATCTCGGACGACTGGTCGAGGGGACGGCTCGCTACTTCGACATCTCTGAGGTGTCGGCCGATGCCGGTTATCTTAGCGGTGAAAATATGCGGGCAGTCCTGCTGGCGGGGGGGATTCCGTACATCGCGTTTTACAAGAACTGCGTGCTCGACGCTGAGTACAAGAGCAACTTCTGGAAGGACCTTCTCTACCTCTATAAGACGAGACACCCGCGGTTCATGGACAGGTACTACCTGCGGAACAACGTTGAGGCCTCGTTTGCCTCGATGAAGGAGAAGTTCGGCGGCCGCCTGCGCAGCAAATCGACGACGGGCCAGTTCAACGAAGTTCTCTGCAAGGCGCTGTGTCACAATATTTGTGTCCTCATCCACTCAATGTATCAGACGGGCATTGACCCGACTGCGTGGGCAGGGGTCCAAGTCAGGCCGGAGGCTGCCGCAGGTTTGACAGGCGCAGGGTTGAAGCATCGCGAGAAAGACTTTGCGGAGATCAAAAGCGCGGCAGCCGGGAGAGAAAGCTATGTCATGGAGAAAGCTAACGAAGACGTTCAGCAAACTAGGAAGGCCAAACGAAACACGGCCCGCAAACTCGCTCATCCGACTCAGGCTTCGCTCTTCTAGGGCTTAAGGTAGGCTGTGAAGCTCTGAACTCTGTGTAACTCCGGTACCGATCAACAGCGTAGGGTGCAGGCTCTTATAGTCAGCACCCTGCGTTGTTAATATTCAACCCGATTCTCCTGTCCTTGCCTCTCCTTAGGGGTTGCGGACGTAGCGCGATGGCGATGAGGAGATACATCCATGATTGGTATAGGAACGACCGTTTCACGGTAAGGCAGCCCATATGTGCGTGGCAAAGTTAGCAACTCTTCCTCACGTTAAACGATTCGCTGGCACGCCGATTAGATAATTGTGATCAGACACCAAGAGTGCTGTTTACAAACATGTCTTAGCTAGCGCAAAATGCGCCTAGTCATCCGCGCGGAGTCACTGGGGCCGCGCCGGCGACCCGATATCGACGTCGATAGTTCCTCATAATTCAACATACCGACTACAGGTAGTCCCGACGAGTTTCGCCGCAGCCGGTCCTATCCTTGAGGACTCATCGTCTACTCTGAAGAGATATTGAAGGCCAAATTTGAAGGAGGCCCAATGAGCGGTAAGGAAAATCAGCAGTCAGACCTCGGCTTGTGGGAGATCAACCTTATTAACGAAAAGCTACTCCCGTACCTCCGAAGGCTTGGCTACAAGTATATCGAGGGCAACGTGAGCGTGCCGCTGGGGAGTCGGACGCTGGAGGCGGACTGCGTCGTGTACCTCGACGAGAAAAAGGAGAAACCGTTCATAGTTGTAGAGACTAAGTCCGCACTCCGCCAAGAGGTGACGCTGCTGGAGCCGGCCGTCCAGCAAGCCTTCGCGGTCGCCACCGCCCTGGGCGGGGACGTCCGATACATCCTCGTCACCGACGGCAGTAAATACCAGTGGTTCGAGAGAGGTGTCGGCACACAGTCCCTGGTGCCGGCGAAATACCCGCCGAGGGGACCGAACGAGTCATACCAGCAGACACTTTTAGAACTGCCCCTGACGCCTGTGGCTGGCGTCGAGCAATATCTCTCACTCCTCGAATCGGTCGTCGACGTCCTCAGGAAGGAGGGGTTCGTGTTCGGGCTGAGGATGGGGGTCGAGTTGAACCGCATCCTCATAGCCAAGCTGCACGACGAAAGGGTGGTCGCCGGCGGCGGTGGCCGACGGTTTAGTGCCGAAGACAATAACGCAGGGGTGACGGCCACAAAAGTCAAACAGTTGTACGAAGAGGCAATGTCGATCCTCGGTGGCGGGGGGGAGTATCAGAATTGGTCGCTGTCCGCGGGCACACTCTTAACAGTGGTCAGGCTGCTGGAACCCTATGACATCAGCTCCGTCACCCATAACGTCCGTGACCGCTCTTTCTGGCGCGTGTTCTCCCGCCTTCTTGGTAAAGACGAGGGCATCCACACAACGCCCGCACCGCTCGCCGAGTTGCTGACGCATCTGGCTGACCCGGCCGAAGGCGAGCGAATCGTTGATCCCGCGTGCGGGACGGGACTCCTCCTGCTGGAGGCTTACGGTTATATAAACACCAGAGCGAGCGGTGAAAGTGAGAACGATGGACAGCGTGACCCTCGGGACACTGGCCTGATGGGAATTGAGTTGAACGCGGAGGTGGCGGAGCTGGCAGCAACGAACTTCGCGCTAAATGGCCTCCCGCCCGGACACATCATTAACGCGGACTCTTTGCTGAGGCCGGAACTCGAGCAGTCTGGTGTACGTGAAGAGGGATATGATCTGGTCGTGCTGCATCCCCCCTTGGGACATGTGCCCAAAAACGGGTCGTTCCTGCGAGACTTCAGTGTCGCCCATAATAGCCCGAGAGTCACCCTCGAGATCCTTTTCATAGAACTCTCGCTGCGGCTTCTACGCCGAGGCGGGAGATTGGCAGCATTCGTCCCGGACACATTCCTATCTTCGCCGTCGCTGGTTGACGCCCGTGAGTGGTTACTGGGAGATACAACACCTAAAGCAATCATCAGCCTCCCGCCAGAAGCATTCATGCCGGCGGGACATTCCGGCAAGGCGTCCGTGCTGCTTCTCGAAAAGCGGCGGCCTTATGACGCCAGCGAACCGGTACTCGTGGCCGACGTCCGGGCGGTGGGATATGACAGGTTTGGAGAGGCGACCAGGGAGAACGACCTGCCGCGGTTACTCGAAGTGGTAAGGCAGTTCAAGGACGAAGGCACTGTCGAGTCTTCCAACAGCACGCTCCGCACGTGGACGGTTGAAATTTCCGCCCTGAAGGCGAAACGGCTCGACATCACGAGCCTCGACCCAGAAGGCCATGAGGTCGTACGCGCCGTCTCGCGCGGCCAGTACCCGGCGGTTAAGCTGGGAGAGGTCGTGGAGGTGATCAGCGGCCGCAATTTTAAAACTTACGTCGATCCGGGAGATGACAGCGCGATCCTCATTCAGGCCGGGGCGGTAAAAGATCTGGAGATCGACTTCGCAGAAACCGCTCCGCACATCTCCCTGCGGGACTACGAGACGGCCAAGCGAGCGCAGCTGTTGGTAGGCGACGTTCTTGTCACTTCTACCGGTCAATATCTGGGGCGTGCGGCCGTAGTAGAGTGGTTAGCGGGTCCTGCGATGGCAAGCGGGGCAGTCACTGTCCTGCGGACGCGTGGGGATGTCCTCCCGTTTTTTCTAGCGGCCGTAATAAATAGCGTTATCGGCAAAGAGCAAATAAACAGGCTGCAGGCTGCGGCTACTGCACAGCCATACATCAGGAGAGCTGACTTAAACGAGGTGATCATCCCGCTGCCGCCTCTGGCTGAGCAAGAGGCAGTGGCTGCTCAAATACTGGAGAGATTGACCCTCGCTAAAGACCTCAGGCGGCAGGCGTACGCGCTGGAAGAAAATGCCAAAGCGCTCATAGAGACTAAGTTCCTGGGGGGCGGGGTCAATGAATGATCGTTTCTCTCCGGATTCAAAAAAGGTCAGACGCCTCCTAGAGAACTTAATTAACACTCTCTCGGAAGAAACTCGGTTCTTGGTCGACGCGTATGAATCGGTCACGGGTAGCAGGGGTAAAACTGTAAGTGCCGTTAACAGCGAACTGGCGACCGCAGCGATGGGGCAGGAGACGCCGTGGGTGCTATACGACACGATTTCTACGCTGATCAGGCGACTGCCTTTGCCGAGCAGGGCACCAATCATTGAAGCCGTCGAGATCAAAACCGGGCACGCAAACGAGATGTTACGCCCGAACCCGAAAGGCAACTGGCAGACCGTTTGGCAAGTCGATAGGGGCGGGGACCCCGAGGACCGGTACGTCGCGTTGGACTGGTACGCGCCACCGGACAACGTCAGGGCACCGATTGTCCCAACAATTATCATTGATTACATCGCGGGCTGCGTTTCTCTGCTGGAGAGTAATCTCACCTTACCTTCGTTAGCACTCCTGCTCATCGCCTTGGAGTCCACACTCTGGGATGACCTCGAACACAAGGGTGTGTCTCGGAGCCGTGAACGAGTGACTTACCCGCCTGTGGAGTGGGAGTACAAGCGCGTGCAGAATAGGCTAGTCTGCACGATCGCCGGTGCTGACAAGGACCTATCTGGGTTGGATGCGGTGGCGAAGGTAAGGCCGGCGGTTGGCAAATTTGAAATCCGGAAGATTCAGGTTGAAGGAACAAAGGTAATCCTGAGGGCAGAGGTTGATGACATGATCGCCGGGTTCTTTGCTTCTGAGGTGGAGGCGAGCCGTGAGACATTCACCGACAAGGGGCTCTCCGAAGCGGTTCAGAGGGCAAGGAAAGAGGGTTCCCTTGTGACGATGCCAGCGCAACTCGACGAGACTCTTGTCAAGTTGCGGAATAACTTAGTTCACCTACCGTCCGGCGGCAGCTTGGACCCGCCCGTACCAGTCCCTTTTGGGGGAGAGTTTAAGACCTTTGACGAGCTGAGGCAGGATCTCAAGTTCATTCGAGATCTGATGCACATAGTCGTCGATCTGATTAATAACCTATACGCCGCTCATTAAACGGAACCCGGGGAGCGTTTCAACGAGTAGCCTTCACAAACATTGCCAGGACGAAACAATGCTGAGAAAAGACGACTGCGCCGCAGTCATTAAGACCTTCCGGGCGAGGCACGGGCTCGACGCTAGTGACGAGAATATCATCGCCACCGTTCACTTAATGAACACACACGGACTCGACGTGCACGCGGCCCTCGACCAGAGTTCGAGGAGTGGCAATGATCGAGGCGTTGATGCATGGCATTACGACGAGATCGGCCGTGAACTCTCCATCTATCAGAGTAAATTGACCGAGAGCAGAGCGGGCGCCTTGCGCGGATTCGGGGATCTTGAGGGTGCCGCCGAGTGGATAGGCGGGATAGTTGTCGGTGGGACCGTCGATGTCGTGCCGAGCGATAACCATTGCCTCTTCGGCCTGTACACTCGACTATCACAGGTCCGCAGTTCCCTCAGAACCATCCGCTTCGCACTCCTATCGCTGTTTGAGAAGATGGAGGTAGAGGATTCCTCCGAGTATCAGCAGTTCGAGCAATCGCTAGTCGGCTCTGAACTGAACGCGTGTGTCAGAGGGCGTCCCGGCGGTAGGCTTGTCGTCGACGCCGAATCTTATAACCTGAAGGGCGGAGTCCCTGCGGCTGTGAAGATGTACGCCGTAGACAAGATCCCCGAGGCGCGGATCGGGATGAGACGCAACGCCCACCTCGATCTGGCGTATGTTTCCCTCCACAGCCTAGTGGAGCTATACCGGCAGCGTGGGGACGTGCTCTTCGATAAGAACGTCCGCCTCTCGCTGGCTGGCACTAAGGAGGCGAGGGAGAGACTGGTGAACCCGATGGAGAATACGCTAGACATGATCACATCGGGGAGACTGAGCCCGAGCATCTTCCCCTTCTATCACATTGGGGTGACCATCGCTGCTACTTCCGTTGCCGACGAAGACACCAACCTGCTGAACCTCGCGGCACCAAGCATCATCAACGGCTGCCAGACCATCACCATCGCGAGCGAGTATCTAAAGCGGCTCGAGTGGCAGGCAGACGCTGGTGCCTTGGAGCTGTTCAAACAGATTAAGGTCGTCGCTAAGGTGGTCGTGGGAACAACGAACGAGGAGCTGAAAGAGATCACCAATTCCAATAACCGGCAGAACCCGATCGAGAACTGGCAACTCTTCTCCAACGAGCCCCTCCACGTGGAGATCGAGGCAGCGCTAAAAGACATTGGAGTCTTCTACGAGAGGCAGAAGGGTAAGTTCGACTCGGTGATGAAGAGCGCCGACAATGCGAGACACTATCAGGCCACCAGAGGAACCTATGTCAAGGTAGTTGACCTTGGGCAGATCGTCGCCCTCTCCAGAAAAAACTTACAATGGGCGGCGAAGCCGTCGGAGATCTTCATCAACAAGGAGAACCACGACCGCATTTTTGACCGCTCTGTTCCCCGTTACCCGCGCGACATCATCCTTACAGCGAACCTGTTTAAGGCCGTCAGGCGGGGGCTGAATAACTACCTTGAGCTGCCGACGCACGCCAATGGTCATACGCCACTCATTTTCAAGAAGCCTATAGTTCGGGCCCACGTCTACTACCTCGCACTACTCTACTTCTATCAGAAGGACAGCAAGAGGTGGGTGCGCGCCGACTTCTCTCGATCGCTTAACAAGATCGCAAGCCCCCGCCTCGTCGAAGAGTCCAAGTCGTTCTACCAGAAGGTTGTGACACGGGTTAAGAATTGGTACCTGGATGCCTCGAAGAATCTCAGCGTGGAGATTTCCAAGAAGTCCATGGACAGGTTTTTCATCGATGTCACTACCGAAATTGGGATAGACGATGAAGGCGGCCCCGTACCATTCACCGCGACGAGCATTGACGGCGTCGAGTTTTAGACGTCAATGCTCAGTGTTTCGCGGATGACTATCAGTCATAGACGCATCGCTCCATGACACTGCTCGGGAACGTCGGCACCAGGTTCCACGCTGGCGTGCGTATCGCAGAGCGAATCGGGAGTTCTAAACAGTCTGTGTAAGTGGCAATAATCAGCACCCACTCACACAGACTGTTTAGAATTGCCTCAACTCCGAGTCATACATGGCTGCGTGACGGTGCAACCGCGTCGCTGACTCATAGCTATCCTGCGCTAAGGGCAGGGAATTGGTTAATCTTCCAGCGAGTCCCAGAATTGCTTAACAGAGATTTGTATCTCCCCCGCGACCCCTTCCTTATCTGGCGGGAGGAGCACATATAGGCGTAAAGCGTAGAGGGCGGAATTGGCTAGGAAACTCATCAAGGAATAATCCAGATTGAATATCGGCAGCGATTGTTCTGCGCCTCTCTCTAGGACGTGGATGGCTTGGCTCAGTTCGATCTGACGCTCGTCATTCTCCTCGACGGCGGCCGAGATGGGAAGCATGGCTCCCACACTGGTGAGCACTACTCCGTCCTTGTCCCACAGGTACCAAAGGCTTTCGTCGATTCCGAACTTGGCCGCCCACTTGTGAATCTCATTCGCCAGTAAATTCCTTTTGAGGTGTAGCTCCTTAGCCTTCTTCTGCTGGCGACCCTCCAAGTATTCGAGCTTGAATAGCATTTTCGGGGTTCTGCGCTCGAGGACAGCCTGCGCCTTAAGCCTCACGTTCTCATTCGCCCGATTGCCATTCACCAACGC
>DASWNS010000020.1:0-4953 GCA_036399115.1 Pyrinomonadaceae bacterium
TGTCTGCGAGCCAACCGTAGCGCGGACTCCACCACCAGCCCAGCGTGCTCCAGAAAGGGCGTTTGCCCCGGCTCGTCACGATCAGCCACGCGAGCGTCAGCGTCAGGACGTGCGCGGGCAGCATCGCGAGGATCGCGATCAGGATCACGTTCTTGTCAGGCTGCGCCGTCTCCATGAGAGGCAGCCCGTTCGCAGCGCGCCAGATGAAGTAAGGGACAGTGCCGACGAGTTGGAGGAGGACGACTAGGGCGAGACTTCCCAGCACGACGACGACTGCCGCCAGCAATCCCCAGGGCGGGTTGTCCGGATTGAAAGCCGCCGCGCTCGCCGGACCGCCGCTCAACGGAGCGTCGCCCGACGGGGGCGAGTTCGTACCCTCCGGCGAAGGCTCAGTTTGATAAGGATATGCGAGAGGGGAAGGTTGATCAGTCGGTGTGCTCACGAAAATGAGTGTAAGAGAGCGGGCGCGGCAGCGTCAACCGGAAGGCGAAGAAGGGATGGGAGAGAGGGAAAAAGGGAAGGAGAAAAGGGGAAAGGTTGAAAGCAACCGGCGCACGATGGACGCGCCTCGTTGCTTTCAACCCTTCCCCTTGGCCCCCTACCCGTTCACACTAAGCCGCGCGGCGGCGAGCGTGAGTCCGATGATGGTCTTGGCATCTTCGATTTCGCCCGCTTCGATCATCTCAAGCGCGCGCGTGAGGGGCAGGCGCACGATCTCCAAATCTTCATCCTCTTCGGGGTTGGCTTTGGTTTCCGTCAAACCGGTGGCGAGGTAGACCCACATCTTCTCCCCGCAAAAACCGGGCGAGACGAAAAACTCGGAGAGCTTTTCCCACTCTCCCGCCACCAGCCCCAACTCTTCTTCCAACTCGCGCGACGCGCACTCTTCCGGCGGCTCGAAATTGTCCCGGCTCCCCGCCGGAATTTCCAGCAGGTACTTCACCGTCGGGTGGCGATACTGGCGTACGAGCGACACGGTCACGTCGTCGTGCACGGCGACGATGGCCGCGCTGCCGGGATGGCGCACGACCTCGCGCTGGTGTTCACGTCCGCCCTCGCGCACCGTGTCAACCGTGATGGTGAAGATGCGACCGCGATACACGTCTTCGCTCGCCACAACTTCGGGAGCTTCCTTGCCGGATGTGTCCATAAATTTTTACGAGATATGACAGGCTTAAATTTCGTACGAACGAATCGATCTTAGAGCAATCTAAAACTTTACTCGTTTTGATTCAACCCTGCTCGCGGCGCGCGTTGAGACTTTTAACTTCGCCGACCAGATAGAGCGACCCCGTGATGCAGACGATTCCTTCCGGCGGCGTGCTCTCCACGGCGACGCGCAAGGCTTCGACGGGCGACGAAGTGAAGATCGGCGAACTGTCAACGCTATGCGACGCGGCGAGTCGTTTGAGCGTGTCGAGCGTGGCGGCGCGCGCGTTTGCCGGGCGCGTCAGGATCAGTCTATGCGCTGCCGGAAAAAGCGTGGCCGCGATCTCGTCCAACTCTTTATCTCGCATCGCGCCGAAGACGAGCGTGACGGGAACGCGGACAAACTCGTCAAGGTAGTCGCGCAGCGCACGCGCGCCCGCAGGGTTGTGCGCGCCATCGAAGAGAAGGGAAGGCTTGCCCGCTTGCAACTCAAGGCGTCCGGCGTGCGTCGCCGTTTCGAGTCCCTCGATGATCTGTTCGCGCTCGACGGGGAAGTTGTGCTCGTCACGCAAAACTTCCGCGAGCGCGATTGCCACGGCGGCGTTCGTCACCTGATGCCGTCCGCGCAGGGACAAGCGAACTTCTTCGTAAATGTCGGAGCCGGTCTTGAACGTCACGCGGAGCCGCCCTTCTTCGTCTGCGCCGCGCACGTTGATGTCGCGCGTGGCGAAGCGCGGCGCGACCTGTTGCTCGCGGCAACGCGCGAGCAACACTTCGCGCGCCTCGTCCGTTTGCGGCGCAACGACAACCGCCGCTGCCCCTCTGCGGATGATGGCGGCCTTCTCGGCGGCGATCTCCCGGAGCGTGTGGCCGAGATACTCTTGATGGTCGAGCGCGATGGGTGTGATGGCGAGCGTTCGGGCGCGTGCGGCGGTCGTCGCATCGAGACGACCGCCAAGACCCGTCTCCAGAATGGCGAGCGAGACGCCCGCTTCGCGGAAGGCGAGGAGCGCGATAGCCGTGACCTGCTCGAAAAATGTCGGGAGCGCGCGCGACGCCTCTTGCAGTTCCAGCGATACCCGGCGCACCTGTGCCGTGAGGCGCGCAAACTCTTCGCGCGAGATCTCTTCGCCGTCGATGCGTATGCGTTCGGTGATCGAGATGAGATGCGGCGAGGTGTAAAGACCGGCGCGCACACGACACGCGCGGCAGATGCTCTCAAGCATCGCTGCGGTTGAGCCTTTGCCGTTCGTGCCCGCGATCTGTATGGCGGGGTAAGCGTGTTCGGGAGACAGGAGCGCGGCGAGCAGTTGTTCGATGTTGGCGAGGCCGAGTTTGATGGCGAGCGTTTCGTGACCGAGACTGAGGAGATATTTAACGGCCTCGTCGAATTGCGGAACGCGGATTTCGGAACGCGGATTAGAAGGCATGACTATGTAATCCGCAATCCGCAATTGCCGGTTAGTCTGTGGACTGAGTTTCGGGCTGCTGAATTTTGGCCTCGGGTGGTTGCTCTTCGAGCACGGCGCGTGCGGACTTCGAGTTGTAGCCGTTGCTGCCCGCGAAGTCTATGTTCACGTCAAGGTGCGTCGCTTTGATCTCGGGATTCACCATGAAGCCGAGCAGCTTGATGATGAGGGCGCGCATCTCGCGGCGGTCAACCACGGCGTCGAGCATCCCGTGTTCGAGCAGAAATTCGGAGCGCTGGAAATCTTTCGGCAACTTCTGGCGGATAGTCTGTTCGATGACGCGCGGCCCGGCGAAACCGATCAGGGCTTTCGGTTCGGCGATGATCACGTCGCCGAGCATGGCGAAGCTGGCGGTGACGCCGCCGGTCGTCGGGTCGGTCAGGATGGAGATGAAAGGGAGACGCGACTTGTCGAGTTGCGCGAGCGCGGCGGAAACTTTCGCCATCTGCAAGAGCGAGAGCGTGCCCTCCTGCATGCGCGCGCCGCCCGAAGAGGTGATGGTGATAACTGCCGCGCGCTCTTTGATCGCGCGCTCGATAAGACGCGTCACCTTCTCGCCAACCGCCGATCCCATCGAGCCGCCGAGGAAACTGAAATCCATCGCGCCCGCAAAGACCGTGTGCCCGTCGATTGTTCCGCGCGCGTTGATGACGGCTTCGGGCAGCCCGGTGGCGCGTTTGGCCTGTTCGAGTCGTTGCGTGTAGGGCTTGGTGTCAACGAAGTGGAGCGGGTCGGAGGAGATAACTTCGGCGTCGAGTTCTTCGTAGCCGGCGTTGTCGAAGAGCATGGCGAGCCGTTCGCGTGCGCCGATGCGGAAGTGGTGCCCGCAGGGCGGGCAGACCTGCAAAGACTCTTCGAGGTCTTTCTTGTAAAGCGCGGCGTCGCACTCCGGACACTTGCGGAAGACACCTTCGGTCTTGACGACGCGCTCGTCCGCCGGAACAACTTCTATTTTCTGTCCCTTTTTACGGAACCATGTCATAGGCGCAGAGTATAAACGAAGTGCCGGAGGCTGTCAGTAGCCCGTCGCGCTTCTCGCGTTGTCAGTCGCCGTTTGTTTTTCGTCCGACCCCGGCCTGGACTCAATCTTTAGAGAGCAAACTGCCCGGTCACAGACGACGGACGACCGGCTAACGTGCACGCAGAGCGTTCTATCTTTCCGCGTTCAGCGTGCCCCGGATGAACGTCGCCGGAAGTTGTCCGGTCGGCGTGTTGCCGCCGCCGTTCGCCGTGGGCGTCTGGTCGGACAGCGAACCGTTGCTGCTGCTGTTGCCGTTCGAACGATTGTCCACGGCTTCCACGAGCAGTGCGACGATCTTTCGTTCAACCTCGTCCCATTCGCCCGTGAGCGTGCAACCGGCGGCGTTGCGATGGCCGCCGCCGCCGAATTTTTCCGCGATGCGCGCCACGTTCACGTCGCCCTTCGAACGCAGGCTCGTGCGATAGATGCCCGGCGCTGTCTCCTTCAAAAAGGCGCACGCTTCAACGTCGCCGACGCTCATCGGGTAGTTGACGAAGCCGTCCGAGTCTTCGTCCGAAGCCCCTGCGCGTTCCTGCATCTCCAGCGTTTGACGCAGGCACGCCACCCGCCCTGTCTCGTCGTGGCGCGCGGTCGGGAGCACCTGGCTCAGGAGTTCGAGCTTGCTCCAGGGGTAGTTGTTGAAGACGGCCTGCGACACCTTCGCCGGTTTGACGCCCGCACGCAATAACTCGGAGGCGACTTTGAAGGTGCGCTCGGTGGTGTTCGAGTAGTGAAACGATCCCGTGTCGGTGACGAGCGCAGTATAGACGCATTCGGCGATCTCTTTCGAGGGGCGCACGCCGATGGCCTTGCACAGGTTGTAGATCATCTCGCCGACGGCTGAGGCGGTCGAGTCGATCCAGTTGATCGTGCCGAAGGGAGAAGTCGTCGCGTGGTGGTCTATGTTGACGACATATTGTTTGTCGAGGTCTGCGAGGCCGGGGCGCGTGATGTCGGAACATTCGATGACGAAGACCGCATCATACTGTTTATCGATGACGGGGGTGACGCGAATGGTTTCCGCGCCGGGAAGTTTGCGATAAGAGTGGGGCACGGGGTCGCGCATGATCACTTCCGGTTCTTTGCCGAGAGCCTTGAGCAGCCAGTAAAGACCTAGTGACGATCCCAGACCGTCGCCGTCCGGACGAATGTGCGAGGTGATGGCAAAGCGTCGCTTCGCCTCAATCAGTTCGACGACTTGAACAAGCATGGTTTTCAAAAAGGATGAGGGATGAGGGATGAGGGATGAATCAGGAAAACTACTCAACCGAGTGAGTGCTTCCTCTTATTCATCCCTCATCCCTCATCCCTCAT
>DASWNS010000021.1:0-14556 GCA_036399115.1 Pyrinomonadaceae bacterium
ACACCGCACTCATCACTTCTATTTCGCCGCTGCGCGTTTATTTCGCCGCTGCGCGTTCGCGTTTATAAAAAGGGACGGGGACGATGCGAGCGGCGACCGGGCGACCGCGCACGTCAATCTGTATCTCCTGTCCCACGTCTGTGTGCTGCGTGGGCAGGTAGGCCAGCCCGATGTTCTTCTTCAAATAGGGCGCGGGGCTGCCCGAAGTGACGCGCCCTAACTTCTCTCCGTTCACCAGCACGTCGTAGCCGTCGCGTGCGATGCCGCGATCCGTCACTTCGAAGCCGACGAGTTTGCGCGTCACGCCTTCGGCCTTCTGCTGTGCGAGACGTTCGCGCCCGGTAAAGTCGCCTTTGTTCAATTTACAAATCCAACCGAGGTTGGCTTCGTAGAGCGTCGTCGTCTCGTCGATCTCGTGGCCGTAGAGAGCCATTGCGGATTCGAGCCGGAGCGTGTTGCGCGCGGCAAGCCCGCAGGGCAGGATGCCTTCGGGCGTGCCGTAGGCACCGGCTTCGAGCAGGCGATCCCAGAGTTGTTCGGCCTTGTCGGGCGCGGCGTAGACTTCAAAGCCGTCTTCGCCCGTGTAGCCTGTGCGCGAGATGATCGAAGGCACGCCGTCAACCGTGCCCTCGCGGAAGTGGTAATACTTGATCTCTTCGAGCGGCGTCCCGGTGAGAGTTTGCAGGATACGCACGGCGTCGGGTCCCTGCACGGCGATCTGGCAGAAGTCCGCGCTGCGGTTGGTGAGTTCCACTGCCTCGTTGCCGCGATGCGAGTTGATCCAATCCCAGTCCTTCCCGGTCGTCGAGGCGTTGACGACGAGCAGCAGGTGGTCTTCCGCGAAGCGATAGACGAGCAGATCGTCAACGACCGTGCCTTCGGGCGTGGTCAGAGCGGTATAGTGCGCCTGTCCATCCACGAGCTTGGTGACATCGTTCGAGCAGAGGCGATTGACGAAGGGGATGGCTTCCGCGCCGCGCACCTCGATCTCGCCCATGTGCGACACGTCGAAAAGACCGGAGCGGCGGCGCGTGCGCAGGTGTTCTTCGACCGTCCCGGCGGGGTACTGCACGGGCATGTCCCAGCCGCCGAAATCAACCATCCGCGCGCCGAGGCGTCGATGCGCGGCGTTGAGCGGCGTCTGCTTAAGTGTCTCGGGCGCAGTAGTCAAGCGGCTCTCCTGACTCTCTGAATGAGATGTGTAGAACGCTGTAAATTATTGATGTTGACGAAGAAGAAAACCTAACATGCCGCGCGCAAGTAGGTCAAGCAAGTCGGCCTGTGACCGGGAGGCGCGGTGCGGGACGCATCTTATGGAAGCGGAAGCGAAAGAGAAGGCCAGAAACGCTGCTCTCCGAACGTCGCCGGGTTCGCCATAAAACTTGACGGAGCGTGAAATTCGATAGTAATGTTGGCCGAGCCTCGCGGTTCGAGGAACCAGCCGGAAAATCCCTTTTTAGTCAATGTCGGTTGACCCGTCGGGCATCCTGAAACTCGTTTTTTGAGTCTAAAATCAGACCTTTGGGAACTCTTTTCAAGCGGTTTCGCCGGTTTTCGTTCAACTCAGCGACAATTCAGCCTTAACTTTACTGGCCGCAGACACCCCCTTCATGCCAGTCGCAAACTTTTCCTATAACTTTTACACAGGGAGTCGCCCGTTCGTCCCTGCTCCGGCTTCGCATTCATGCGGCCTTTCCGGCTCATCCCACGCGTACCAAACGCAGCGTCCATTCTTCGTCCTGTGATTGTGAGGATTTTGCTTTGAAGAAAATGAGTTTCCCCGTTCCGCAATCTCTCCCACCTGCGCGTCGCCGCCTGCGATTCGCCCTCTTTTTCCTGTTGAGCTTATCGCTTTATGCGTCGGGCGCGAGCCTGTTTTCGCACGCGACGGTCGAAGCTGCGCCGCGTGTGCAGAAGAAGAAGGGACAGGCGAAAGTGCGGCGCGGAAACGTGCGACGCGCGCGTCGCGGAGGCGTCGCGGCGTCAACGTCGCGCACGCCGACTGCGCGGCCTGCGCCGGTCGCGGAGCCGAGCATCGGAGCGCAGGAGGACGGCGACGAGCGCGATGTGATTGACGCGCGCCAGCAGTGGTTTATGATGCAGCGCGCTTACCCGTTCGACACGCCCCCCGCCGGAGCGCGCCTCAAAGCCTACCTCGCGCGCCCGAAGGACGCAGGGCGCGGCAAAGACGGAAGCTCCGCTTACGCCGCCGTGCAGACGTGGCGCAGCATCGGCCCTTCGCCGACCACCCCGGCCTTTCCCAACAACTGGGGCTTGACGAGCGGGCGACTCAACGCCATCGCCGTCCATCCCACGAACCCGCAGATCATCCTCCTCGGAGCATCCACGGGCGGCATCTGGCGTTCGACCGACGGCGGCGCAAACTTCACTCCCGTCGGCGACACGCAGGTTGATCTGTCCGTCGGCTCAATCGCCTTCTCGAAGAGTAATCCTTCAATCGTCTATGCGGGCATGGGCGACCTCGGCAACGGCTATTTCGGTACGGGCGTCTTGAAGTCCACGGACACCGGGGCGACTTGGACGCGCAGCAGCAACAATACGCTTCCGCCGCTCGGCACGACCGCCGAAGTCGAAGTTGACCCGGCCAACCCGAATCGCGTCTACGTGCTGCAAGCCTCGCGCACGATGACGACTTCCTACGATATTCTCCATCCCGACGGCGCGCTCTACAGCAGCGGTTTTTATCTCTCCGAAGACGGCGGCGTTAACTGGCGTCGGACGCTGCCCGGCAGGCCGCGCGATCTCGCAGTGCATCCGACGAATTCGCAGATTCTCTATCTCGGCATGAACTCCGTCACTGCGCTCGGCATCAACGCGGGTCTGTACAAGTCTCTGGACGGCGGCGCAACGTGGTTGCCCGCACCCGTCTACACTGCGCCCACCGGCATCAGCACAAGCGACGTGCGCGTCGCCGTCACGCCTGCCAGCCCGGAGAACGTCTATGTTATTGCCGGCACGCGAACAGCCCTCACCGTCACGGTGAGCAATAACGGCGGGCTGACGTGGACAACCAAAACCAGCGCTGGAGTAGACCCCGGCCAGTTCGGCTATAACTCCTACATCTACGCCGCGCCCAACGACCCGAACACCATCTATGTCGGCACGCGCGACGTTTTCAAGAGCACCAACGGCGGCAGCAGTTGGACTAACCTGACAAAGAATTTTGTTCCCAACCCCGCGCGCACCGACTGTAGCTTCTGTTACAGCCCGTTCGGTTCAAACTCGCACCCGGACCAGCACGCCTTCGCCTTCGCGCCCAACGATCCGAACACGCTCTACATAGGCAACGACGGCGGCATCTCGAAATCGTCCGACGGCGGCGTGTCGTTCGTCTCGCTCAACTCCTCGCTCACGCTCACGCAGTTCGTAGGCATCTCGATGCACCCGACCGACCCGAACATCTCCTACGGCGGCACACAGGACAACGGCACGCAGTTACGCATCCCCGGCACGAACACCTGGCGAGAGTTCAGCGCCGGCGACGGCGGGCGCAGCATCGTCAACGCGCCGAATCCGAGCATCGTGTTCACCACCTACATCTACGGGCGCGTCAACCGTTTCACCAACAACGGGCAGACGTTTAGCGGCACCATCGCCGAGAACACCACCTTCGGCGAGCCGACGAGCGGCCACCGCATTGCCTTCTACCCGCCGATGACCGGCAACGGCGTTGACTCGACGATCTATTTCGGCACCTATCGCCTCTTCACCTGCACCAACTGCCACGACACGTCGAGAAGCCATCCGAACGCTCCCGCAAACTGGTCTGCGCCCGGCGACACTTTCGATCAGACGAAAGGCAACGGCGACGTGCTGAGCGCAATCGGCGTCGAGCGCAGAGCGAACGCACAGGTCATCTACACAGGCTCGGCGCAAGGCCGCATCATGGTCACGGAAAACGGCGGCCAGACGTGGATAGACATCTCTGCGGGGATGCCCAATCGTTTCATCGAACACATCACGGTCGATCCGTCGAACCCGGTGGTGGCTTATGTCACCTACGGCGGCTTCGGCACCGGGCACGTCTTCCGCACGACGAACTTCGGCACGAGCTGGACGGACATCGGCGGCATCCCCGGCCAACCGAACACCATCCCGAACGTGCCCGTCAGCACCTTTCTCATCGACCCGACAACGCCCTCCACGCTCTATGCCGGGACGGACATCGGCGTCTTTCGTTCGACCGACCACGGGGCGACGTGGGCGACCTTCAATAAAGGGATGCTTCCGGCGGTCGTCACCGGATTCGCCACGGGCGCGAACGGCGCGATTCAACTCTCAACCTACGGGCGCGGCGCGTATGAACTGGTCACGACCACGCCGCCGACCTACAGCATCGGCGGGCTTGTGACACTCGGCGGAGTTGGTTTGAGCGGCGTCACGCTGTCGCTCAGCAACGGGCAGGCCGCGCTGACCACGACCACCGACGCCAGCGGCAACTACAGCTTCTCCGGCGTCACGGGTGGCGACAACTACGTCCTCACGCCGTCGAAGCCGAACTTCAATTTCGCGCCGCAGAACATGACCTACTCCAATCTCGGCGCGCACCAGTCTGCAAACTTCAACGCCGCCTCGGCGTGCCTCTATTCCGTCGCTCCGCAAGGGCTGCCGCGCTTCGCCGCGAGCGGCGGGGCGGGCAGTTTCCAGATCACTACGAGCGCGGGTTGCGCGTGGACGGCTTCGAGCCTCGTCCCCTGGATCACGATCACGAACGGGAGCGGCACGGGGAACGGCACGGTCAGCTTCAACGTCGCTCCCAACACGGGCACGGCGCGCAACGGGCAGATACTTCACACCAACGATTCGTTCTACAACATCACTCAGGAAGCCTCTCCGTCGCCCGCGCTCGTCGCCTTCGGAGCGGCAAGCTACACGTTTGGCGAAGAGGCCGGACGCGCCACCATCACCGTCACACGGACGGGCAACACGTCAGGCGCAGTCTCGGTCGAGGTCGCTACCGTAGACGACCCTGCGGCCATCCCCTGCAACCCGACGACGCGCGACCAGAACGGCAACCTCTTCCCGCAGGGCAAGGCTTTCGCGCGTTGCGACTATGCCACCAGCATCGAAACGGTGACCTTCGCCGCGGGCGATACGCAGCCGAAGAGCGTCTTTGTCCCGCTCGTTGACGACGGGCACGTGGAGGGAGCGGAGACGTTCCAGATCACTCTGCTCAATGCGTCGAACGCCGCGCTCGGCACGCTCTCGACCACGACGCTCACGCTCACGGACAACGACGCGCCGGGACAGGCCAACCCGATCCTGCAAACGCCGCTCTTTGTCAGGATGCAATATCTGGACTTCCTCTCGCGCGAACCCGAACCGGGCGAGCCTTGGTCTGGAGTCTTGAATCGCTGCCCGCTTCCGTTCAATCTCGATCCGCTCAACGCGTCGGCGGGCTGCGACCGGATCATCGTCTCCAAGTCGTTCTACGAATCGCAGGAGTTTCGTCTGAAGGGCTTGTACACGTTCATCTTTTACCGCGTGGCCTTCAATCGCCTGCCGGAGTATGCGGAGATCATCCCGGACATGAGAAGCGTGACGGGGGCGACGGCTGCGGAGGTGTACGCGCGTCGCGCCCTCTTCCCGTCGAACTTCGCGCAGCGGCAGGAGTTTCGCTCCGCCTACGATGCGCTCTCACACACGGCCTACGTCAACGCGCTGCTCGACCGTTACGGCTTCGCCTCCATCACGTCGCCCGACCCGCAGAACCCCGAAGGCGGGACGAAGGTGACTTTGAGCCGCGCGGATTTGATCGCACGGCTCGGCGCGCAGGGCGCGTCCAACTTGACGCGGGCGCAGGTCTTGCGTGCGATAGTCGAATCGGACGAGATGAGAGCAGCCGAATTCACACGCGCCTACGTGGCGATGCAGTATTACGGCTACCTGCGCCGGACGCCGGAACCGGGCGGCTTCAACGCCTGGCTCAACTACCTGAACGCGCACCCGACCGACGCGCGCACGATGGTCAACGGCTTTGTGAACTCAGGCGAGTATCGCGCGCGGTTCGGCCAGTAGCAGAAAAGAGACGCAGAGGTAGGAACGCAGAACGAGGAACTGAAAACAGTTGCTTTCAGTTCCTCGTTCCGCGTTCCTACTTCTGCGTCTCTTTAGAAACTGCGGTCGTGGACGTTGACTTTAGAGACGGAGAAGACGACGCGCATGGTCTGCGGGCGACCATCACGATAAGCGGGGACGAAGGCGGGCGTCCGGCGCAAAGCCTCCTGCACCTCGTCGAGCATTTGCGGGTTGCGCGGCGCCTGCACTACGCCCGCGAGCGACGCGCTGCCGTTGCTGAACACGTCCGCGTAGATCACCATGTCGTCCGCGTCGTCGTCGTCGCTGCTGGAAGGCGTGCGGATGAGCGCGGCGAGCGCGCCGTTCGGATTGATCGTCGGGACGGGCTTCGTCACGTCGTAGCCCTCGCCCTCGAACAGAGACGTATCGAGCGACTCTTCGGAGGCTTGACGCGTGGCAATCGCCAGTTCTCGCAGCACGCGAAACTGTGGGCGCAGCGCGTTGACCACCCCGACGAACAGGATCATCGAAGCCAGCGCGCCGACCGTGTAAGGCATCAGACGCGGTTCGAGCCAGCGCATGAAACGCGTGGGGAGTGAACCCGTCGGCTGCTGCCTGCGTGCGGCGCGTTCGATTAAGAGCAGTTCGTTGATGGAACCGGCGAGATTGTGCGGCACGCGCGGGCGTTCAAGACCGGCAAGCGCACGCGTGATGGAACGCGTGTGGGCTAATTCCAGACGGCACACGGGACAGACTTCGAGATGCGCGTCCACCTGAGCGCGCGAGGCACGCGCCAGCACGCCGTCCAGATACGGCGAAAAACTTTTCTGTGTCTCCTCGCAAGTCATAATTTTAGGGGTCGGAGGTTAGAGTTTAGAGGTTAGAAGAGATCGGTTCTTGTTTCCATTGATCTCTGACCTCTAGCCGCTGACCTCTGTTCCCGAATGGCTGGCCGACCCCGGCTCGCTCCCTCGCTCAAGAAAGCAACGCCGACAGATTATCATTTCACACGCCCGCTCGACGAACGGCAGCAATTCGTGGCGCGCAGTATTCGTCAACGGGTGTTGCTGGCCGCGTCTTAAATAACCTCACGCACGATTGCTGCCTTCCGCTCCGCACGCGACGAAACTCAATCCTTCGTCGCTTCCCGACCCATTGGCACCTCGGATGATGGATCAAGCCGGGGCAGGGCAGCCATTCGGATGTCAAAAGAGCTGTGAGCTAAAAGAAGCTCTGAGCCGTCAGCAAAATCATGCTCCCAACCTTGTTCTAAACGCCGTCAGCGTGCTGCGCTTCGCCTGAAAGCTAACGGCTGACAACTCTTCACAACGATCTTCACAACGAGCCTTCCAACTTGCGCCGCAGTTCCAGACGACCGCGCGAGAGTCTGGATTTGACTGTGCCGACGCTGATCTCAAGCGTGGCGGCGACCTCTTCGTAGCTCAAGCCTTCCACGTCGCGCAGGACGACGGCTTCGCGGTACGGGCGCGCGAGCGTGCGGACGGCGGCGAGTAAAATCTCTTCGCGTTCGTGCGCGAGCGTGCGTTCTTCGGGGTCGTCAGCCCGCTCGTCTGCGAGGCGCGTGGCGAGCGAGAGTTCGTGCGTCTCGTCTGTGGCGTCGAGCGAGACGGTCACGTTGCGTCTTCTGCGTCGCCACCAACGCCAGCGATTGCGCGCCTGATTGACGGCGATGCGGTAGAGCCACGTGCGCAAATCGGCGTCGCCGCGAAAGTGTGCGATGCTGCGGAAGGCTTGCAGGAAAGTCTCCTGCGTCAAATCGCGCGCCTCTTCGGGGTCTTCCGTCAGGCGATAGAGCAGCGCGTAAATATCTGCCGAGCGTTCGTTGACGAGATGATCGAAGGCCGCCGCCTCGCCCGCGCGTAATCTTTCAATGAACTGTAGTTCCGGACTCGGACGCGACTCCGCCGACTCCGCCGCGACGGCGGGATGCTCCAATTCGGCTTGCCCGCGGAGGGCGATTGGCTCTCCGAAGCTCACAAACGTCCTCCAGCGTGAACCGGCGACTCATGCATTGGCCGCTCGCCGTGCACTCGACAGATTAGACACCGCCCTATGGCGGCTTGTTCCCGAAAAATTTTACTCGTTTTCACTCGACGCATAAGCTGCTCGGAGGGGACGGGCGCGAAGCGTAGCACGCACCCCCGTAACGGTCAATAAAGTCTTTGCCAGCTAGGATGTTGAGCCGCCTGAATGGTTGCTTGACAACCCCGCACGACGGTCGTTAGAGTGAATCGTTTCGCCCTAACTACTGAATTTAGAACGCGCGCACCTGCGCGACATTGCAAGAGAAAAAACGTGGCTCCATCCAGAAAAAAACATGCGCGCGAAGTCCAGCGCGATAAATTTCGCGAAAAGACACTGGCACAATTTGATCGCGTCGGCGACCGCCTCGAAGGCAAAGGCCGCACGCTCCTCTACGCTCTCGCCGGACTCGTCGGCCTCGCCTTGCTGGCGGGCGTCTATTCCTGGTGGAGCGGGCGCAAGGCCGAGGAGGCCACCCGCGCTCTCGGTCGCGTCACGGAGATCGTCAACGCCACCGTCACGCCCTCGCCCATGCCCGGCTCAACCGGCCTGAGTTTTACGAGCGAGAAAGAGCGCGCGCAGCGCGTCGTCGAGGAAGCACAGAAGGTCGAACAAAAATACGGCGATCCTTACAAGTCGCTCGCACACTACTTTCGCGCGGCCAATCTCCTGACGGTTGATCGCAGCAAAGGTCTGAGCGAACTCGAAGCGTTGACGAAGAACGGCGACGCGGAGGTGTCGGCACGCGCGAAGTTTGCGCTGGCGCAGGCGAGGGAAGCCGACGGGCAGCACGACGCCGCAGCCGCGCTCTACCTCGAACTCGTACGCGCGCAAAATCCAGCCGTCCCGGTTGACACGGCGAACCTGCGCCTCGCCTCCATCTATGAAAAGCAGGGCAAGAAGAGTGAGGCCGCAGACATTCTCTTCCAGATCGCCAAGACGGCGCGCGAGGCAAAAGACAAGGACGGCAAACCCTCCACGCAATCCGCCGCCGCACGCGAAGCCGCGCAAAAACTGGAACGCCTCGACCCTGCGCGCCACGCGCAACTCCCAGCCGAACCTGCTCCCGCAACAAATCTTCCATTCTAAAAACAGAGGTCAGAGATTGGAGAGATCAGTTTAAAAGCACAAACTGATCTCTCTAATCTCTGACCTCCAGCCTTCGACCTCTATCCTCAATGGACAATCTCACGCACACGCTGGTCGGGTTGACGGCTGCGAAAGCGGGGTTGGAACGCCTCTCGCCGGGGGCGACCGCCGTGTGCATGCTCGCCGCCAACGCGCCGGACGCGGATATCGTCGCGACCTTCGGCGGAAGTTGGTTCTATCTCAAACATCATCGCGGTATCACCCATTCAATCGTCGGGACGCTCACCATCGCGTTACTGCTTCCCCTGCTGTTCTATGCCGGGGATCGCCTCATCGCGCGGCTTCGTGCGCGCCCGCCGCGCGTACGGCTGCGCGGGCTGGTTATCGCTTCGCTGCTCCTCAGCGCGTCGCACCCTTTGATGGACTGGACGAATAACTATGGCCTGCGCCCTCTGTTGCCCTGGAGCGGGCGTTGGTTTTACGGCGACCTCGTCTACATCATAGACCCGTGGCTCTGGCTGAGTCTGGGCGGGGCGTCGTTTCTGTTGACTGCTAAGACGCGCTGGCGAAGCGTCGCGTGGGGCGCGCTCGCGCTGCTGGCGACGGTCGCCTTCGTCGTCTTGCCCCTGCGGGTGGGCGAGACTTACCCGCACACATCGCGCGCTTTGTGGCTCGTGTGGCTCGCCTGCCTGATCGTCGCGCATCGCATGAAAGTCGCGCCGCGTCTCGGAAGTTCCATCGCTCTGGCCGCGCTCGCGTTCGTCGTCCTCTACTGGGGCGCGCTCGGCTTCGTGCACGGGCACGCAGTCGAACGCGCGCGGGCGGTCGCGGAGGCGGTGGCGGCGCGCGGGGGAGAGTCTGTGCTGCGTGTCGCGGCGATGCCGTCTCTGGCCGACCCTTCGAGTTGGCGCGTGCTCGCGGAGACGGATCGCGCCACTTACCGTTTTAACATCTCCCTGCTCGCGCGCGTCGAAACGGAAGCCGCCGCGCCCGCTGCGCTCGCGCGCTTCGAGAAGCCGCAGGGTGAAGCCGCCGAACTCGCCGCGCGTGCCGCCGTAGACGAGCGCGCCGAAATCTTTCTCGACTTCGCGCGCTTTCCCGCCGTCCGCGTCGAGACGCAAAACTGCGCCGAAGAACTGCTCGTGCAATTTGCCGACCTGCGTTTCACCGAACCGGGCAGCGGACGCCGCGCTGGCAACTTCAGTTTAGAAGTTCCCGTCCGCCCCGCGCGCTGAGCGTTCGTCGTCGTTTGGAAGCGCACGCTAAATTCCGGCTGCGTATAATTTTGTGAGTCCCGTCCTTCGTTCTCGCCTGCCCGCCTGTTCAGCCTTTTCTACGCCACTGGGTTATAATCAATCTCGCCCGACCTCGATCTAATCCTTAGTGTTTAGTGAGTCGTGTCTATGAAATTCGCGTCGCACGAAGTTGGAAATTCGTCTCTGACGGCAAGAGAGTCTCCGGGGGAAGCCTCCGATCCGCCAGTGACGGAAGCGAGCGACGGGCGTTTCCTCACCTTTGCCGAAAGCGCAGCCGACGCCATCATCGTCATTGACGCCGCCAGCGACATCCGCTTCATCAATCGCGCCGCCGAGAAGATTTTCGGCTATCCCGTACATGAACTGCTCGGTCGGAATCTGACCATTCTGATGCCCGGCTACCTGCGCCACGTTCATCGCGAAGGGTTGGCGCAATACCTCTCGACGGGCGTGCCGCACATCAATTGGAGCAGCGTCGAACTTCCCGGCCTGCACCGCGACGGGCGCGAGGTCGCGCTCGAAATCTCTTTCGGTGCGTTCAGCGAAAACGGCGTGCGCTATTTCACGGGCATCGCGCGCGACATCACCGAGCGCAAGCGACAGAAGGAGGCTCAACGCTTTCTCGTCGAAGCGAGCGCGCTCCTGGCCGCGTCGCTCGATTATGAAACCACCCTGCAATCGGTCGCACATTTGAGCGTCCCGTTCCTCGCCGATTGGTGCATCGTCTATGTGGTGGACGACGATGCGGCCATACGTCCCATCGCCGTCATGAACGACGACGCTGCGCAGGTCGAGTTGGTCTGGGAACTTGAGCGGCGCGAGAACCAGAACCCGGAGGCTTTGACGGGCGTGCCGAAAGCGATTCGCACCGGCCAGTCCGAACTCTACGCGGACATTCCCACGGCTGCCGAAACGTCTGCGGCGAGCGACGCGGGAAGGTTTCGCGTCGCACGTCAACTCGATTTGAAGTCGGCGATGATCGTGCCGCTCGTCGCTCGTGGCCGCACGCTCGGCGCGATTACGTTTGCCACCGCCGTTTCGGGACGCCGCTATGCCCCCTCCGATCTCGCCTTCGCCGAAGACCTCGCGCAGCGCGCCGCCTTCGCGGTTGATAACGCGCGCCTTTATCGAGAAGCGCAGGAAGCCAACCGCCTGAAAGACGAATTTCTCGCCACGCTCTCGCACGAACTGCGCACACCGCTCACCTCCATTCTCGGTTGGACGAATCTGCTTCGCTCCGTCAAGTTTGACGAAAGCACTACCGAGCGCGCACTCGAAACCATCGAACGCAACGCCCGTTCACAGAAGCAACTCATAGATGATCTGCTCGATGCCTCGCGCATCATCACAGGCAAACTCCGCCTCGAATTGAAGCCGACGGAACTCAAATCGGTGGTCGAATCGGCGTGTCATGCGGCGCGTCCGGCGGCGGATGCGAAGGGCATCGAATTGAGCCTTGCGCTCGAAGGCGCGTCGAGCATCGTGGCGGGCGATGCGGAACGCTTGCAGCAGGTGGTGTGGAATCTTCTCTCGAACGCGGTGAAGTTTACGCCGGAGGGCGGGCGCGTCGAAGTGCGTCTGGAGCGCGTGGGGACGCAGGCGGAGATTTCCGTAAGCGATACGGGGACGGGCATCAAAGCGGAGTTTCTCCCGTTCGTCTTCGAGCGTTTCCGGCAGGCCGACGGGAGCACGACGCGGACGCACGGCGGGCTTGGACTCGGCCTCGCCATCGTCCGCCATCTCGTCGAACTGCACGGCGGAACGGTGGTCGCCGAAAGCACGAGCGCGGGCGCGACTTTCAAGGTGAGCCTGCCGCTCATCGAATACGCGAAGCGCGGCGAGACTGCGACGGCGGGCGAGTTGAGGTTTGAAGGCGTGGGTGAACCCACCGGGCGACAGGCGTTGCTACGCGGTCTACACATACTGATCGTGGAGGATGAACCGGACACGCGCGTGCTCTTGAAGAAAGCTCTGGAACGCTACGGCGCACAGGTGGAGACGCGCGAGTTGGCGGAAGAGGCTCTGGACGCGCTCGCCGCCTCTGCGTTCGATGTCGTCCTGAGCGACATCGCCATGCCCGGAGAGGACGGCTATTCGTTCATCGAAAAGATCAGGGCGCGCGGCTACACGACTCCCGCCATCGCCCTCACGGCCTACGCACGCGAAGAAGACAGGCAACTCGCACTCGCCTCAGGCTTCCAACTTCATCTCGCCAAGCCCGTCGCCCCGAAAGAACTGGCCGCCGCCGTCGCGGATGTCGTCGGGCGCACGTCGAATGTCTGAAGCGGCGCGAGAGGCCGAACAGTTCATTCCTTACCTCTTAATCTCATCCAGAGCCGCGCTCAAACGTTCGAGTCCGCCGCTTAACATTCCGGTATCGCCGCCGATGCTGAGGCGGAAATGTTCGGGCATCTCGAAAAATCTCCCCGGCACTATCGAGGTTTCATACTTCTCGCGCAGCAACGCGCAGAGGTCTTCGACGCTGCCGCGCCGGAGACGCGGGAACGCGATCATGCCGTGCGTGATGGGGAAGGCGTCGAGATCGTCCCGCCGCGTCTCTAGGAAGTCGTTGGCGAGGAGGCGGTTTCGTTCGAGCAGCGCGCGGGAGTGAGCGGCGATCTCCGGGAGACGCGCGAAGGCGAGGCAAGCGAGCCGTTCGGAGGCGTGCGGTTGAACTGCGCCGAAGAGATCGTTGAGTCGCCACATACGTGCGGCGAGCGCGGGCGCGGCGAGTATCCAGCCGCAACGCAGGCCGCTGAGGCCGTAAACTTTCGTGAGACTGCTCGTGGTGATGAACAATTCGCCGAGATGAAAGGCTGACTGCGGCGCGTCCGAGAAGGCCGCGTCGAGATAGACTTCATCTACGAGCACGCGCGCGCCCACGCTATGGGCGATCTCTCCGAGTTGTGAAATCGTCTCGTCGTGCTCGTAGGCGTTCGAAGGGTTGTGCATGTTCGTCACGACGATGAGCTTCGTGCGCGGCGTGACGGCGCGTGCAACTTCATCTGGATCAATACGGAATCGAGCTTCCGTATGGCGCGTGAATCTTGTGACCTTCGCTCCGAGATAGAGTGCGGCGGAGAGGAGCAGTTCATAGGTCGGCTGTTCGATGAGAACTTCGTCGCCGGGTTCGATGAGAGTCGCCAGCGCGATAAAGTTCGCCATGGAAGTGCCGTTGGCGGCGACAACCGAATCGGCTTTCACTCTGCATTTCGCGGCGATGGCCTGTTGCAGCGGTTGGTAGCCGTAGGTGCTCACCCCGCTCAGTTCGAGGTCGGAGAGTTCGACGCGCAATTGTTCGAGCGTGTAAGGTCTGACTCCACTCGTCGCGAGATTGTAGGTCGCCTGCGATTGAGTCTTCGCCCAGTGCATGTAGGCCGAACTCATCACGCGCGGTTGCGTTTCTCCTGTGCTCATCAGCGATCTCTCCTTTGTTGTCTCAGCCAGTAGTAGCAGGCGGGGACGCCCGCGAGCACAATCGCGAAACCGATGAGGCTGTTGACCGGGTATTTATAGACGGTGCTCAGGACGACGAGCCAGCAGGCCGCGACGAAGAGCGCGGTCGTGTATGGATGGCCGGGGACTTTAAACGTCGCCTCACCCGCAGGGTCGCGGCGGCGAAAGATGAAGACGGAGAGTCCGGTCAGCCCGAACCAGATGAAGTCAACCGAGACGACGTAGTTGAGAATCTGTCCATACTTGCCTGAGAGCGCGACGATGATCGCGAGCGCGCCCTGCAAAGCGATGGCGAAGACGGGCACGCGCGTCCGCGTGTGGACTTGTGCGATGCGGTGGAAGAACAATCCATCTTCGGCCATGGCGAAATAGACGCGCGGCGTGGTGAGCAGGGATTGGCTGAGGAAGCCAAGCGTCGAGATGCTGATGCCGAGCGCGATGAGGGTCGCGCCGCGTTCGCCGAGCGCGCGACGCATGACGGCGGTAGCGGGCGTGTTGGTCTGCGCCAACCCTTCCGCGCCGAGCGCATAGACACAGACGAAGCTGACGGCGACGTAGAGCAGGATCACGCCCGCCACGCCGAACAGCAGCCCGCGCGCCAGGTCCCTGCGCGGGTCGCGCATCTCGCCCGCGATGAAACTCGTCGTCTGCCAGCCGCCGTAAGCGAACATGA
>DASWNS010000022.1:0-16329 GCA_036399115.1 Pyrinomonadaceae bacterium
TCGGGCTTCTCTCTCACAAACGGGGGCAGGCGTGTCTCGCCCGCTTCATCTCGGGTAAGTGAGCAGACCTCTCGATAAGTAGTCGCTCAAAGTGAGGCCGATCATGATCACGAGCCACAGGAAGCCGCCCGCCACGACGACCCACGTGAGCCGCGAACTGTAACGCACGTGCATAAAGTAGAGCACGACGAGCACGGCCTTCGTCACGGCGATGGCGAGCGCGACGATGGTGTTGATCTTCTCTGAGCCGAGGTCGTAATTTGCGGCGACGACGGTGAGAACGGTTAACGCCATCAGCGCGCCGAAGATTACGAAGTAAACTTTTTTCGAGACGATATGCTCAGACATAACTTCTTCACCCTCTAATGAGCGCCGCCGCCCCCGGCGAGGTGCGCGCCCAGCAAATAGAGCAGCGGGAACAGGAAAATCCAGACGATATCGACGAAGTGCCAGTACAAGCCCGTCAGTTCGACGGGCGCGTGATATTCGGGCGTGTAGCGTCCGCGATACGCGTAATAGATCAGGAACAGCATGGCGCCGATGCCGATGATCATGTGGAGCGCGTGCAAGCCCGTCATGGCGAAGTAAATCCAGTAGAACATCTGTATATGGTGCGTCGAGACGCCTGCGGGCACGGCCTCGTTCCACTGGAAATTGAGTCCCGGAAAATGATGATGCTCGAACTTGTCTGCGTACTCGAAAGCCTTGACGACGAGGAAGGTCGCGCCTAGCAGCATCGTCACGACGAGGAAGATGATCTGCATGCGCCGACTGCCCATCTGCGCGAAGTAGACGGCGAGCGCCATGGTCAAACTGCTGACGATGAGAACGACCGTGTTCAAAGCGCCGAGTTTCCAGTTGAGCGTGCTGCTGGCGATGGCGAAGGCTTGCGGGTGCTGCATCCGGTAGATGATGTAGCCGGTAAAGAGGCCGCCGAAGAACATGATCTCCGTGACGAGGAAGAGCCACATGCCGAGGCTGCCCGCCTCGCGCTGCTGTTCGAGATTGTCGAAGTGGTGCGCGAGATTGCTGGAAGCGTGATGATGCGTCGCTTCCTCCTGGTTGTGCGCGTCCAATGTTTCTGCGTGTGCCATGTGCTTCTTTCTTCCCTCCCGGCTGTCAGGTCAAAACGGCTGTTAGGTCAGAGCCTCGCCGTGAGCGGGCTGCGCGGTGTTGCGCTTGTCGGGGCCGATCACGTCCATCTCTTCCATCGGCCTGTACTCGTAAGCCTCCCACGTGACCACGGGCGTCGCAGCGAAGTTCTCCGTCGGCGGCGGGCTGACGGTGCGCCATTCCAGACCGGTCGCCGCCCACGGGTTCGCCGGGGCAAACTTGCCGTAACGCATCGACCAGATGAAATAGATGCCCGGAATCAACAACCCGAAGCCGAGAATGGACGCGCCCGCCGTCGAGAAGACGTTCAAGACTTGAAACTCTTCGGCGTAGGCGTGGTAGCGGCGCGGCATGCCCATGTAGCCGAGGAGAAACTGCGGGAAGAAGGTCAGGTTGAAGCCGACGAAAATGACGAGCGCGCCGAAGCGTCCCCAGCCTTCCGGGTACATGCGCCCGGTAATCTTCGGCCACCAGTTATGCAATCCGCCGAGGTAGCCCATCAGCGCGCCGCCGACCATGATGTAATGGAAGTGCGCGACGATGAAATAGGTGTCGGTCAAATGCACGTCCATGCCGAGCGCGGCGAGGAAGAGGCCGGTGAGTCCGCCGATGGTGAACAGCCCGATGAAGCCGAGCGCGTAGAGCATCGGCGTGTCGTAGGAGATCGACCCCTTGTAGAGCGTGGCCGTCCAGTTGAACACTTTCACCGCCGAAGGGATCGCGACGGCGAAGGAGACGAGCGAAAAGATCATCCCGGCATAGACCGACTGGCTCGAAGTGAACAGGTGATGTCCCCACACGAGGAAGCCGAAGACGGCGATGGCGAGACTCGAAAACGCGACGAACGAATAGCCGAAAATGTTCTTGCGCGAGTGGGTCGAGATGAGTTCGCTGACCACGCCCATCGCGGGCAGGATCATGATGTAGACCGCCGGGTGCGAGTAGAACCAGAAGAAGTGCTGGAAGAGGACTGGATCGCCGCCGAGTCGCGGATCGAAGATGCCGATCTTGACGATGCGCTCCAGAGCGAGGAGCAGGATCGTGATGGCGATGACGGGCGTGCCCAAGACCATGATCAAACTCGTCGCATAGTGCGACCAGATGAAGAGCGGCAGGCGAAACCAGGTCATGCCGGGAGCGCGCATCGTGTGAATGGTGACGATGAAGTTTAAGCCCGTCAGGATCGAGGAGAAACCGTTGATGAAGATGCCTAGTCCGGCGGCTACCACGTAAGAGTTCGAGAAGGTGGTGGAGTAGGGCGTGTAGAACGTCCAGCCCGTGTCAATGCCGCCGTTCAGGAGCGCCCAGATGGTGAAGACCGCGCCCGCCAGATAGAGATACCAACTGAGCAGGTTGAGTTTCGGAAAGGCCAAATCCTTCGCCCCGATCATGAGCGGGACGAGGAAGTTTCCCAATACCGCCGGAATGGACGGGATCAGGAAGAAGAAGATCATGATGATGCCGTGCTGCGTGAACAGCTTGTTGTAGGTCATCGGCTGGACGATGTTGCCGGTGGGCGTCAGGAGTTCCAGACGGATGACGAGCGCGTAGATGCCGCCGAGGATGAAGAAGACCGTGATCGAGGCCAGGTAGAGCAGCGCGATGCGCTTGTGATCCTTCGTCAACAGCCACGACTTGATGCCGTAGTTGGCGGTGATGTAGTTGTCGTGCGCGAATCTGGTGCGCGAACCCAGCGCGTCCAAACCCGTCGGCGCGTGCGGCGCGTTCGGCGGGGGCAGCGGGATTGACGGATCGTGTGAACTCATACTTCGTTTAACCTTCTGTCTTCAACCTGTGAACTCTTCTCGACTGCCTCGTTCCGGCTGAACGCAGCCGCTCTGCCGGATGCGCCTCACGGCGTCTCTCTATTGCTGCCGCTGATTACTGTTGCCGCCGGTCTGCCCGCCAGTCGTGGTGGTTGTGCCGCCCGTCCTCGTGCTCGGACGCTGCGACGTGGGCGACAAGCCTCCGGTGGGCGCGCCCGCGCCGCCGGGGCGCGGCGAAGTGGAGTCGAGCGGATTCGAGCGTTGCGCGTCCGGGTTGATGCCGGTCGTCGTCGAAGGCTCTTGCTGCCCCTCTCCGGCGTTCGTCATGGTCGAACCGCCCTGCTGTTGCTGCGGCGCGCCGAGCGAGCGTATGTAAGCGATGAGTTGCAGCAACTGCTCCTCGTTGACCTGCCCCTGATAGGCAGGCATGATCGGCTGGAAGCCCGCCACGATCTTCGCCGTCGGGTTGACGATGGACTCGCGTATGTACGCTTCGTCGGCCAACACGTCCTCGCCGTTCTGCATCCGCTGCGGTTTGCCGAAAACGCCCGTCAGCACCGGACCGCGCCCCTGTGTGTCCGTGCGATGACACGTGGCGCAGCCTAAGGACTGGAAAAGTTTATCGCCCTGCGCCGCAGGGGAGTCTGACCCGCCGCCCGCGAGCCACGCCTGATAGGCCGTCGGCTCCATCACCTCGACCCAGCCCGTCATGCCCGAATGGTTCGTGCCGCAGAACTCCGTGCAGAACAGGTGATAACGCCCCGTCTTCGTCGCCTCGAACCAGGCGAAGGTGTAGCGACCCGGAACCACGTCGGAGCGGATGCGGAAAGCGGGCACGGCGAACGAGTGAATGACATCTTCGGTCGTCATCGTCAATTTCACTTTCGCGCCGACGGGCACGTGCAGTTCGTTGATCTCGCGCTGCCCTTCCGTGTGCTGGAATTTCCACATCCATTGTTTGCCGACGACGAAGATTTCGATGGCGTCCTTCGGCGGGCGGTAGAGCGTGAAATAGAGGCTCGCGCCCCAGACGAAGATCGTCATGGCGATGAGGAACGGGATCACGGTCCACATCGTCTCAAGCTTGATCGACCCGGCGATGGGCTGCGGCAGTTCGTTCGCGTCGCGGCGGCGATACTTGACGGCGAAATAGAAGATCAGCACCGTGACGAGCACGGAGAAGAAGAGTGTGATCGCCACCAGATAAGTGTAGAGCGCGTCCACCTCCGTCGAGACGGTCGAAGCCTGCTCCGGCGTAAATGGTAATCGTGGCAACTGCATCTCGTTAAGCGATTCCTCCTGCCTCTCCCGTGCTCAATCCTTCCGGCGGCGATGGCGACGCCTCCTCGCGGCGTCGGCGACGGCGATGTAAGAGCGAGATCAAAACCACCAGCCCGATCACCGTCAGAATCCCCGTCAGGCGCATGATGTTCATGATCAACGGGGCATACTTCCCGGTCGTCGGATCGTAGTGATAGCAATAGAGCGTCAACTTATCGACCACGCTCCCGATCTTCCCTTCCGACGCTTCCACCAGACCGAACTTCAAATCGCGCGGCGCATACTCGATGCCGTAGAAATAATGCGACAGCTTCCCTTCGGGCGTCGCCAGCATCACGCCGCTCGCGTGCGCGTACTGGTTCGTCGCCGTGTCGAACGAGTATTTGAAACCGACGGCGTCGGCCAGCGCGTCAATCGAAGTTTTGTCGCCCGTCAGGAAATGCCAGTTGGCGGCGACGGACGCGTCGCCCTGCCGCCCGTAGTCGTGCATGACGACTTCCTTTTTCTTGACGGCATCGCTCGCGCCCTCGCTCGGATCGAAGCTCACCGTTACCACGTCGAACTCTTTGCCCACGGTGAACGGCAACGTTCTCAGGCCGCCGACCAGACCGTTCAGCACGAGGTTGCACAGCTTCGGGCAGTTGTAATAGACGAGCGAGATGAAGACGGGGCGTTTGCCGAAATAGTCGCCGAGCCGCACGTGCTGTCCCGTCTCGTCGCGAAACTTGAGTTCGAGCGGAACCTGCCCGCCGAGACGCTGCTCGATGCCGATCTCTTTCAATGGCAGAGGCACGTCGTTGCTCGACACCCCGCCCTGCGGCGGCTGCGCGTACTGGCCGAGGACGGTGAGCGGCGAGCAGCAAACGGCAAGCAGCAGGAGACACGCGACGCCACGCGCAAGCCACGGCGCACGGCTTCTCTCTCCGACAACTCGATTACGACTTATGACCTTGTTCATTAAACTGCTCACCGCCTACTGCTCAATGCTTACTGATCGCGTCTCTCCGTCTGCCGCCCCGCGCTCGCGGCGGTCGGCAGGTGGAGTCCGTCACGCGACGCCGCTCCTCCGCCCTGCTGTTGCTGCTGCTGTTGCTGCGGCGGCGACTGCTGGCGCACGGGCAAGCCCTTCTCCAGAAGTTTCTTCTTCGCGTCGGCAATAGGGATGCGCCACATCCCCGTGCCGGGGTTAACTTCGGCGGCAGTCTCCAGATCGTACTTGAACTTCGCCTTGAGCGCGTCCCACTCCAGAGTCGGCTCTTTCTTCTCGAAGATCAGATTCGGATCGTCGAGCGAGCGATGGTCGGGCGCGCCTTGCAGGCGGGGCACGCCGGGCGGGGGCAGGCGTTCCTCGGCCTTGCGCGCCATCGGCGCGGGCGCGATCTCTTTGCTCGTCGCGTAGGCTTCGAGCAGTTTGAACAACCCGAGCATCAAACCGCACACGATGATGAGGCCGAGAAACAACAACCCGACGAACGTGCCGACGCCGCGCACGCTCACGTCCGACTCTTCGTGCATCACATCCGGGTTCGTGATGTGCGAAACGTCCGGCGTCTCCGTCAGGTGCATTTTGCCTTTCCCGTTGCCGTGCTGACCAAAGATTCCCATCTCAAATCCTCGCTTCCCTACCAACCCGTGACCATTAACGCTTCGACCTTATCCCTCGCCCCTTCGCCCTTTTTCCCCGACGCTTCTCAGTGATGGCCGCTCGGTTCGGCGAGCGCGTTTGCCAACCCTTCGTCGCCAAGCGGAAGCAGCGGGCGGCTTCTCAGTTCGCGCGTGTACCACCAGAGCCAGATGCCGCCGATCAGGATGGGCGTCACGAAGTTCAACGCATAAGCCACCACGTCCGGGAAGCCCCCGGCGTGCGATGCCGCCCCGCCGCCGTGGTGCGGCATCGCGAGCGCGCTCGGCGCAATCGTCCAGAAGAGATCGACGACGCGCATGAAGAGCACGAGCAGCGCGACCAAAACCAGCGCACGCGCGCGCCGTTTCAGATCGCGCGAGAGCAGGAGCACGAACGGCAGCGCGAAATGAAGAATCACGAGCGCGACCGCGACATAGCCCCAACCGCCATACAAACGGCGCAGGTACCAGGGAATCTCTTCCGGCAAATTGCCCGACCAGATGATCAAAAATTGCGAGAACGAGAAGTAAGCCCAGAGCATCACGAAGGCGAGCAGGAGTTTGCCGTGATCGTGAAAATGGCGCGGCTGGTAGACGTGCGCCAAACGCTCGTCCTTCGACAAAATAACGGTGGTGACGATGGCGAAGGCCAGCGCGGTCACGCCCCACCCGACCATGATCAGCAGCCCGTAGATCGTCGAGAACCACTCTGGTTCGAGCGACATCACCCAATCGACGGCGGCGAAGGTGACGGTCAAACCGAAGAGCAAAATTCCGGGGCCGCTCAGGTTTTGCAGTTTATCTTTCAGACGCCGACGCTCGCGCGGGTCTTTCGCCGTGTCCTGTTCGAGCGACCACTTGCTCAGGAAATGCTGGAGCAGCCACCACATCGCAAAGTAGAAGACCGTGCGACCGAGAAAGAAAGGGACGTTCAGGTAGATCGCCTTGTGCTTGATGATCTCAAGGTCGCGCTCCTCCGGCACCGTCCAGGGGTAGAGGCCGTGCGTGAGCACGGCGACGGCGAGCGGGATGAAGAGGACGAACATCACGGGCAGCGTGCGCGTGGCGGCTTCGAGCGGGCGACGAATCACGACGCCCCAACCGCCGCCCGACAGGTGGTGCAGCATGATGATGGCGAGCGAACCGACCGAAACGCCCGTCCAGAAAACGTAGCCGACGAGGTAAGCGCGCCAGAAGCCCGCGAGATTGACGAACGCGCCGAGCGCGCACAGGACGAGCGCGACGAGGCCGACGACGAGAGCGCGGCCTCCGAGTCGCTCGATGTTGGGCGGGGCGTTATAAGTTGTAGCTGTCGTGGCAGCAATGTTAGGCGCGTTCATGGCGTGCGCTCACCTCCGGCTCCCTGATGTCCGCCCTGTGTGCCCGGCGTGCCCGGCGTGGGCTTGCGCTGGTTACGCAAGTGCTCCGGCACTTCCGCGACGGGCGTGTTCTGGCTCAGTTGCAGCGCGCGTATGTAGGCGATGATCTTCCAGCGGTCTTCCACCGGAATCTGCTGTGAGTAGTCGGGCATTGCGCCCCAGCCGTTCGTGATCACGTCGAAAAAGTGGCCGACGGTTTCGCCGCGCAAGCGGTCGTCGTGGAGGGAGGGCGGGTGACGAAAGCCGCGCCGGACGATCATGCCGTCGCCGTAGCCCGTCGCACCGTGGCACATCGCGCAGTAAATCTCGAAACGCTCCTGCCCGCGATCCAGGTCTTTCTCCGCGATGGGGAACGGAAACTCGTTGATGCTGCCCGGCGTCCCGCTCTGCCCCGCCGTGCCGCCGCCCGCGCCGTTCGGAACGTTCGCGCCGACGTTCTGGCCGCGCACATTCACGTCGCCGCCGCCCGCCGCCTGCGCGCCCGCGCTTCCACCCTGCGCGTTCGCCATCGTCGCCTGCAAAGCGTTGCCGCTACCGTTCATCAACCCCTGCGCGCCGCCCGTCGTGGCTCCCGACGCTTGCTTCCCCGTGTAGTAAGAGGTGTTGATGTCTCGATAGCCGCGCGCGACCGTGCCCTCGACGAAGGGACGCGACGACTGGCCGTCGCCAAAACTCTTGCTCGGCTCATAAGCCTCATACCTCGGCTGGTCTTGCATGTCCTGACGACAACCGAGAGCGAGTAAGCAGCAGGCCGCGAGCAGCAGGCACAGGGCAGCGCGCCGACCGAACATCGGACTCTGACCTCCGGCCTCTGACCTTTGACCTCTGCGCGGTTCAGTGTTCGACATCAGCCACCTCTTGCGCACCCAGACTGCGTAGAAAGCCGCTCGTCGCCTCGCGGTCGAACTTCGGATCGCGTGATTCGATGACGAGAAAGAAACGGTCGCGCGTGGCGAGCGCGAAGTTCGGCGCGTTGAAGACCGGATGATACGGTTCGGGCAACCCGTTTAAGGCGAGCATGCCGAAGATGGCCGCCATCGCCGCGCCGAGCACGGTCGTCTCGAAAGTGATCGGGATGAAGGCAGGCCAACTGTGCAGGGGCTTGCCGCCGACGTTGATCGGGTAGTTCCACACCGAGACGTAATACTGCATGGCATAGCCGCCGATCAGGCCGACGATGCCGCCGATGAGGACGATGAGCGGCAGACGCTCTTTATGGGGGCCGACGGCCTCCGACAGAGCCTCAATCGGATAAGGCGAATAAGCGTCCATCCGGCGATAGCCTTCCTCATAAGCCCGCCGCGTCGCCGCCACCACGTCGGTCGGATTATCGAACTCCGCCATCACGCCATAGATAGCTGGCCTAGTCGGTTTCTTCATAAGACCTCAACTACAGTGACGAGTGACGAGCGACGAGTGACAAGATAAAGAAAAATCAAACCTGTCTTTGAACTTGTTCCTGCTCTCGTCATTTATCACTCACCAGTCGTCATTGTTTTAGCTCGTCACTTGTCACTCGTCACTTGCCACTGCTTTCGGTGCTGCTCCCGGCAGGATCGTGCGCATCTCGAAGATGGAGATGACGGGCAGGAAGCGTATGAAGAGCAGCAGCAACGTGAAGAACAGGCCAATCGTGCCGATGAACATCGACCAGTCGAAGATCGTCGGGCGATACATCGCCCACGACGACGGCAGATAATCCCGGTGCAGACTCGTCACGATGATCACGAAGCGTTCGAGCCACATGCCGACGCTGATGATGAGGGCGACGATGAAAAGGAGCACCGTGTTGTGGCGCGCGCGCCTCGACCAGAGAATTTGCGGGATGATGATGTTCGTGATGATGAGCAGCGCGTAAGCCCACCAGTAGGGACCCGTCCAGATGCGGTTCTTGAGCATGAAGCCTTCATACTCGCTCGCGCTGTACCAGGCCATGAACGCTTCCATCATGTAGCCGTAGCCGACGATGAGGCCGGTGGCGAGCATGACCTTCGCGCTGTTGCGCAGGTGGCGCAGCGTGATGAAATCTTCGAGTCCGTAGAACTTGCGCAAGGGGATGGTCAACAGTAAGACCATCGCGAAGCCCGCATAGATCGCGCCCGCCACGAAGTAGGGCGGAAAGATCGTGGCGTGCCAGCCGGGCAGTTGCGAGACGGCGAAGTCGAAACTGACGATGGTGTGCACGGAGAGCACGAGCGGCGTAGCGAGTCCGGCTAGCAGCAGGTAGGCCGTCTCGTAGCGATGCCAGTGGCGCGCGCTGCCGCGCCAGCCGAGCGCGAGCATGCCGTAGATAACTTTGAAGACGCCGCTCTTGGCGCGGTCGCGGAGCGTGGCGAAGTCGGGGATTAAGCCGACGTACCAGAAGAGAGCCGAGACGCTCGCATAGGTCGAGACGGCGAACACGTCCCACATCAGAGGGCTTCTGAATTGCGGGTAGATGTTCATCGTGTTCGGGTAGGGCAGCATCCAGTAGGCGAGCCACGGGCGACCCGTGTGGAGCAGCGGAAACAGACCCGCGCAGGCGACGGCAAAGAGCGTCATCGCTTCGGCGAAGCGGTTAATAGAGGTGCGCCACTCCTGTCGGAGCAGGAGGAGGATCGCCGAGATCAGAGTTCCGGCGTGGCCGATGCCGATCCACCAGACGAAGTTGATGATGTCGAACGCCCACCCGACCGGCCAGTTGTTGCCCCAGATGCCGATGCCGGTCGTGACGAGATAGGCGATGGTGAACATCAGGACGTTCGCCAGCGAGAACGAGATGAAGAAGCCGATATACCAGCCGAGCGGCGTCTTGCGCTTGAGCACGAGCGCGCTGATCTTGTCCGTCACGGACGCGGCGGTGTGCCCCGGCTCGATCACGGGGTTTGGCGTGACGTGAATTAGGTCGTCGTGTGGCTCGTCTACTCTTGATGCCATGAAATTTTACGCCCCATGAATTTCTTCGTTCGGATTGCGCATCGCCGACAGGTACGTCGTGCGCGGGCGCGTGTTCAGTTCCGCGAGCAAACTATAGTTGCGTTTGTCGTGCTGCATCTGCGCGACGCGGCTCTGCTGGTCGTTCAAGTCGCCGAAGATGATGGCCTCGGTCGGGCAGGCCGACTGGCAGGCCGTGACGATCTCGCCGTCACGCACGCGCCGCTCTTCCTTCTCCGCTTCGATGCGCGCGTAGGAGATGCGCTGGATGCAGTAAGTGCACTTCTCCATGACGCCGCGCGAGCGCACCGTGACATCCGGGTTGCGCATCATCTTCAGGGAAGGCGTGTTGAAATCCTGATAGAGCAGGAAGTTGAAACGGCGCACCTTGTAAGGACAGTTGTTCGAGCAATAGCGCGTGCCGATGCAACGGTTGTAGACCATGTCGTTCGTGCCTTCCGCGCTGTGGACGGTGGCATGTACGGGACAGACTGGCTCGCACGGGGCGACTTCGCAGTGCATACAGGGAATCGGCATGAAGTGTGCGCCTTCGGGATTTTCCGCCAAGCCCTTGAAGTAGGTGTCCACGCGCAGCCAGTGCATGTGGCGGCTGCGCGAAACCTGATCCTTGCCGACGATGGGGATGTTGTTCTCCGATTGGCACGCGACGACGCACGCCTGACAGCCGACGCACGAAGCGATGTCAACCGCCATGCCCCACTTGTAGCCCGTGTACTCGTAGTTCGGGTAGAGCGTGTCGTTTGGTCCCGGCTCCTTGTGCATCTCTTTGCCGACGACCTCGGCTGCGCCTTCGTGCGTCGCCACGCTCGCGCCGCCGTGCACCTCGCGGCTGGAATCGCCGCCGCCTTTCAGATATTCCGTGAGCGTGTTGGAGCGCACGATGTCGCGCCCCTCCATGTTGAAGTGGAGTTGCGTGACGGCGAGCAGGTACTCCTCGCCCGTCGGCGCGACTTCCAGCCCCGCGCCCTGCCACATCGCGTCGGACGTGCGCAGGCGGTAGGCGTTGAAGCCGAGCGGCTGGTCTGCGGTGCTCGTGCCGACTTTCCCTGCGCGCGTGCGACCGTAACCGAGATGGACTGTCACCACGTCGTCCGGCTGACCCGGCACGATGAGGACGGGAGCGCGCACCGTCTGCCCGCGATAACGCAGATCGACGAGCGGCGCGTTGAACTCACGCCCTTTGAAGGTGTAGTCGTTCTCGTTCAGACCGAACATGCGCCGCGCTGTGGCGAGACTCATGTAGGCGGCGTTGTCCCACGTCAACTTCGTCAGAGGCTTCGGCAACTCCTGCAACCAGCCGTTGTTGGCGAAACGCCCGTCGTAGATGTTCGGGTCTGGACGAAAGACGATCTCAAAACCACCCGCCGGAGTTGGCTGTGCCGTCGTCGCGCTGGCAGACCAATCGCCTCTCACCGTGACGTTTCTGACTGCCGCTGCCGTGCCCGGCACCACTCCGTCGTGCACGACCGCGCGCCAGGCCGCGTCGAAGTTTGCCGGAGCAGCAGCCGCGCCGCGCGTCGCGTTCGTCGCCGGACTCGGCGTTGCGGTCGGCGTCGCGCTTGGCGTCGGGCTTGGTATCGCGTTGGGCGCTGCGCCCGGTGTGGCCGAAGCGTTGGGGTTCGCGCCGTGTTCGGCGGTCGGGATGTTCTGCGCCGTCGTTCCGCCTTGACCGTGCGTGTTGTCGCTGCCTGCCTGCGTGGCTGCCTGCGACGCGCTCGCGGCGGCGACGAGCGATTCGAGACGCTGCGTGCGCCAGTAGTCGCGCACGATGTCGTAGCCGCTGCGTTCGGGCGCGTCGGTAAAGGCCGCTAAGAATTCGTGGACGCTGCGCCCCTTGTAGAGCGGCGCGATGAGCGGCTGGATGATGGAGACTGTCCCGTCGTGCGCGCGCGTGTCGCTCCACGCTTCGAGGAAGTGCGTTTCGGGAATGTGCCAGTGGCAGAGTTCGGCTGTCTCGTCGTCGTAGAGGCCGAGATGTACGCGCAGGCCGTCTTTGCCGTCGGGCGTCCTGATCTTGTCGAGCCGTTCCTTCGTGAACGCGAGATCGACGGGCGCGTTATAGACCGGGTTGCCGCCGACGATGACGAGCATCTCGACGCGCCCCGCTTCGATGTCGCCCACGAGTTCGCGCAGAGATGCGACTTGATCGAGGGGCTGCGCCTCAATCGGGTCGGTGTGGATCACCGTCTGCCCGACGTTGCCGAGCGATTGATTCATCGCGTGCGCGAGCGCGTGGACGGCGGGCGGCTGGTGTTCGCCCGCGACGACGATTGATCTGCCGCGATGCGCCTGTAAATCTTTTGCGATGGCGAAAATGTGCCCGGCGTGCGCGACGTTCTGAAACTGCGCGCCGTCGGTGGGCGCACCCGGCGCGCCGACTGCGGAGGCGAGCGCACGCGCGAACATCTCCATCTGGCTCGGCTTGATCGAGAAACGATGGTCGGCGCACGCGCCGGTGCTCGTCGGCGTCGTCTCCACCACGTAGAGACGGTTCATGTCGGTCTTGCCTGCCAGCACGCGACGCTTCGCCGCGTAGTCGCGCGCATAGCGCAGGTTGGCCGTGCCGCAGGTGAGAAAATCGGAGTCGAGCGAGAGCACGCGTTCGGCGCGGTCGAAACGATAGATGGTGTTGACGGGCTGGCCGAAAGCGAGTTGCGCGCCAAGCGAGGCGTTGTTCGTCCCGGCGGGTTCGTATTGATGCCACTTCGCGGCGGGGAAGGCCGCGAGGATCGCTCTCAACTGCGCGGCCATCGTCGGCGACGTGACGGTTTCGGTCAGGAAACGCAGCCCCGCGCCCTGCCGCCCGTTCATCTCACCGAGTCGCGTGCGAATCTCGGCGAGGAAGGCCGTGTAAGGGCGTATCTCGCCGCGATGGGTGATGGTTTCCGAACGATCCGGGTCGTAGAGCGAGAGGATCGAAGCGATAGAGAAAACGTCTGTGGCGGCGACGCGCTGGCCGACGGGTCTTTCGGGCGTGCCGTTCGTAGGGTGGTCGGGGTTGCCTTCGGCGTGCGTCGGGCGTCCTTCGTTGCTGCGCACGAGGAGGCCGGTCGCGCCGCCGGGAAACGGCATCGCGGTGGCGAAGAAGAGGGGCTTGCCGGGGACTAACTCCGGGGGCTGGTTAACGTAAGGGACGACGGTTTCGGGCGGCTGGTAAGAACAGGACGTGAGGCCGGCGAGCGCGAGCGACGCGCCCATCAACTTCAAGAACGTGCGGCGTCCCACCTCGTCGTCCCACTCGCCCGCCTGTCGCGGAAACTCCGCGTGCAGAAAATCTTCGAACTGTCCCGAATCGGCCAACTCTTCGAGGCTGCGCCAGTATTCCCGCCCCGTCTTCTCTTCGAGGCGTGAGCGTATCTCTTCGCGCTTGACCGGGCGGCGAATGTTGTAAAGTTCGGGGAAACTCTCTTTAATGTGCATCTACTAACCTCTCGCGCAACGCCTGTCCTAGCGGTGGCAAGTCGAACAACTTTCAAGGATGGACTTCGAGCGAATCTTATGCTTGACGAGCAGTTCGCGCCCCTTCTGCAACTGTGCGGCGGTCTTGTTCTCCGCGAGCGGGTTCTCCTGCTGGTAGTCCATGTTGAAGACTTCGGATTTCTCCCGCAGGTAACGCTCCGGCTGGCGGTGGCATTCCAGACACCACTCCATCTGCAAAGAGGCCGCCTGATAGACGAGCGGCATCTCGTCCACGCGCCCGTGGCAGGAAGAGCAGCCGACGCCCTTGTTGACGTGGATGCTGTGATTGAAATAGACGTAATCGGGCAGGTCGTGAACGCGCGTCCATTCAATCGGCTTGTTGTCGCGCCAACTGGCGCGCACGGGTTCGAGATACGGGCTGTCGTTCCAGAGTTGCGAATGACAGTTCATGCAAGTCTTGGTTGACGGCAGCCCCGCGCTCGAAGAAGTCTCGACGGACGTGTGGCAATAACGACAATCAATGCCGTCGTCGCCCGTGTGGTGCTTGTGCGAAAACTGCACGGGCTGCTCGCGCTCGTCAAACGCGCCCGTGTTCCACGACGAGCGGTTGATCTCGGCCACCGCCCACGTCACAAACAGCAGGACGAAGATCGAGCCGAAGATACTCAACTTGGCGAGCGTGTTGGTGCTGCGATGAAAAATTTGCGGCATGCTCAGTACCTGTTGCTTTGCTGCTCAGTGACCTTCACCGACGGGCGACCGTTTTTGTCAAGCATGGAGAACCGATGGTCGCTGAAAGCGTTCGCGTGTCAGAGAAAGAAAGGCCACCACCGAACGGGCGGGCGCACAACATGACGAGGTACGGCAGTCGAGAGCTTGCAAGCTACAACTTTCCCCGTCATGCCCCCTTGGTTCCAAAATTCTTGTGGTGGGGTAGTGATACTAAATTTTGCGTCGAACGGCAAGCGATTGCCTAAATTTATTCGGAAAATAATCTATGACCGTCGCGTGACGGTCGCGCCCGCCGCCGCATCAAACATCTCTAACCGGCGCAATTGCCGGGAAAAATCCGCTCCAGATAGCCAAGTTATAAGTTTAACGCGCGCAAACGCTCATAATTATTCATGCCTCGCGGCTACCGCGCACGCCCCTTCAAACTGTAGGATAAATCGAACAATTTGCCCGGGAGGAATTATGAAACAGAGAATCTCACGCGCTTTTATTGTCCTCTCATTTGTGCTGCTGGCGGTCTGCGGCGCGGCGGCGAAGGATACTTGGACGAGTATCAAATCGAAAAATTTCACGGTCGTCGGCAACGCGGGCGAGGGCGAGATGCGCAAGGTGACGATGCGCCTCGAACAATTCCGTCAGGCCGTCTCCGTGCTCTTCGCCAACGCCAAGGTCGAGACGCGCGTGCCCACCACCGTCGTCATCTTCAAGAGCCACGGCTCGTTCAAGCCCTTCAAGCCGAAGTACAAGGGCAAGACGCGGGAGAACGTCGGCGGCTACTTCATCAACGGCGGCGACCTGAACTACATCGTGCTCACCACGGAAACCCACAGCGGCATCAGCCCCTACGAGATCATCTTCCACGAATACGAGCACTTCATTCTCGCCAACAGCATGCGGCACGCGCCCGCCTGGCTCCACGAGGGACTCGCCGAATTCGTGAGCACGCTTGAGACTTCCGACAACGAGCAAAAAGTCAGGCTCGGCACGCCCATCGCGCACCACGTCTACACACTCAGACAGAACAATCCGATTCCTCTAAAGACCTTCTTCACGGTCGATCACCGCTCGCCTCAGTACAACGAGAACGACAAGGTGGGAATCTTCTACGCGCAGTCGTGGGCGCTCATCCACTACCTCATGCTCGGCAACGACGGCGCGCGTCGCCCGCAACTCACGCGCTTCATCAACGGGCTGAACGGCGACCTGCCCATCGAAGAGAATTTCCGGCAATCCTTTGGCACGGATTACGCCAAGCTGGAGCACGAGTTGCGCGGCTACCTGAGGAAAGAGGCTTATCCCGTGCTGGACTTCAAGCTGCAAAAGCCGCTCGAACTGTCGAAGGAGGCCGTGACCACGACGTTGACCGAGGCGCAGGTCGAATATCATCTGGGCGACCTGCTGCTGCGCGCACGTCGTTTCGACGAAGCAACGGAGCGTCTGGAAAAGTCGGTCGCGCTCGACGCCGGTTTCGCCCCGCCGCGCGTCTCGCTCGGCATCGCGCGCCTGCGCCAGAATCGCCCCGGCGAAGCGCAAAAAATCTTACGCGGCGCACTCGCGCTCGACCCGCGCAACCCGCTCGCTCACTATCACTACGCCTCCGCCCTCGGCGCGGAAGACAGACTGGAAGAGGCCGTCGCCGCTTACCGCGAGGCCATCGCGCTCAAGCCTGACATGGCGGGCGCGCACGCCGAACTCGGACGCACCTATCGCAACCTGCGTAGAAACGAAGAGGCGTTGGAGGCATACAATCAGGCCATCCGGCACTCGCCCGACTCGCCCTACTTCTACCAGAGCCGCGCCTACATCAATCTCCAACTCGGGCGCGGCAACGGCGCGTCCTTCGATGCCAGAGCCTACCTCCACCTCCAAGGCTGGCGCGACGACAGCGCGCCCTACCTCGCGCTCGCCGCCTACTTCGGCTTCCGACAGAAGAATCGCGCCGCCGATGCCGCACGGATGCTCGAAGAGGCCGCCGCGAAGACGGACGCCGCCGCGTGGCCGCGCCCCGTCTTCAAATATCTCGCGGGCGAACTCACGGCGGAAGAACTGATCAAGCAGGCCAACAACAACGACGAACTTAC